>JAGGRZ010000080.1 GCA_021159335.1 bacterium | reverse complement strand
GCATATATCGTAAATTTGCCCATATAATATTCTTATTCATATATTTTTTCACATATTTTCTAACATATCTATCCCAATCAGAATCGCCAACATTAGCCAAATGTAAGATATACTTAAATTCTTGAGCTGGAGAACAAAAACACTTATCACACTTCATTTTACATGTAAATTCAGAGAAAAGATTTATTGTGCTCGGTTTCGTGGTCAAATAATCATACCTTATCGACTTTACGGCAGGAAAAGCAACTGTTATCAAAAGGAGTAAAATAACCATTTTCTCACGCCACTTGCCAAATAGCCCGCAAACAATGTTAGCCCCGTAGGCGGAAAGTATTGTTAAGGATGGATATATGGGCACCGTATAGCGCTGAAAAAGGACTTTCCAGCTCCCGATCATGAAAAAATACACCACCGGAAACACTGCTAAATACCATTCTCTTCGCCTCACAACAGCTACTAAGCCGAAAACAGCGAGAACAATTGCGATAACGCCGACAGCTTGAGGTATTGAGACCAAGCCATGATAAATCCAGCCCGGTGGGAGGTTCTCAAAGCCAAGATGCCCTGTTCGCATATGATAAATCTCGTAGCCAAAATTCTTCACAAATCTGACAGGTGTAAGAACTACATAAGGAGTGGCAATCAAAAACGACATAAACGCAATCCTTATCAGCCATCGGAATCTTTTATCTTTCCAAAGATTTTTTATCCTATTAATTACCTTTCCCTCTGACAAAGTCCAAAGTGCAGCCATCGGCACCAGAAGAACCAATCCACCGTTGTATTTAGTAGCAGCAGCCAGTCCAGATGCCAGACCGGCGAGTAAGTGCCAATTTTTTCCGGATTTCTGCTTCAACATCATAGTTGAAAAGTAGATGGTTAGCGTAATAAAAAAAGTAGCCGGTACATCAGTTATGGCCCAATGAGAAAATCTCACATGCGTAAAAGCGAATGAAGCAACAACCGCACCAAAAAAAGCCATATTCCTATTCAAGACATTCCTCACAGCTTTGTAAACGAATACTACTGTTAATGCACCCAACAATGCTACCAGCAATCTCGCACAAACAAGCAAGTTTGTGGTATCAACATAAAAGCTCATGAAAAACTCTTTATAGCTGCCAAAAATACCGGCAACCCTTCCAAAAAGCCAGCAAAGCGAAAGCCACAATACCTGCATGTAAAACCAGAATGATGGATAATTAAGGAAAATAGGGTCGGGATTCTTCGTAACAGCTATTTTAACCACAGAATTCATCACCCTGAACTCATCGCAACCAAGATTATAACCCGGTGTTCCGAAGGTTATCCCCCAGACTCTTATTAGAAAAGCGAGCAGGAAAATAAGCCAAATAAGCCATTTTTCAGACTTTATTGCCACATTTCTAATATCTTCTCAAAGCTCGAAAGAACAAGTTGATATTTTCGCAGAAAAAATGAAAATTTTCAGAGTTTAATTTTTTTACTTTATTTTAAAGTTTTCATTTGACAAAATGGTTTAAGATACATATGTATTTTAATAGAAACTAACAGATTGCGATGGGAAAGAAAATAAAACTGGGTCTGGGCAAGCGAACGAAAAAGCTTGCAGGACTCGACATAGGTACATTCTCTCTTAAGCTTGCTATCCTCGAGTCCGATAAAATGGGTAATCTAACGCTGAAAAACATTCGTAAAAAACTGCTAACTCCCGGACAGATAGTCGACAAAGAAATAAGAGACCACGAGGGCATCGTTTACGCGATACAGTCTTTCGTTGACGAGGTCGACCCAAAACTAAGCGAGGTATGCATAGCAGTGGCTGGAAGAAAAATTCTGGTTGACAGACTCGTAATACCTGAACCAACTGGCAAAGGTAAAAGGGATGTTCTCCTGAAACAGGCTATAACGCTGGAGGCTGAGCAAAGAATCCCAACGGGAATAGACAGTGTTCAGCTCGATTTCGTTGAGCTCGGCTCGGATGGGAAGAATGTTTCGGTCTTACTCGTAGCTGCCCGCAATGACATAGTCGACGACTATGTTGGCGTTGTAGTGGAGGCTGGGTTAATACCCACAATAGTTGACCTCGAAGCCATCGCTGCGTATAATATTTTTGAATACAACTATGAAATAGGACCCCAAACTAACATAGCTATAGCAGATATCGGACACAATGTAACGAATGTCGTGTTTATAATCGGCGGCAATCTTTTCAGCATAAGAGACATAGGCACTGCCGCAAAAAATGTGTGGGGCAGATTCCAGAGCGAGCTCAGGATATCCACTGATGAACTCAAGCGATACATGAAATCTGAAGCTGTTCCGGAAAACTCGCCAACGACAAAAAAGGCAATATACAATTCTATAGAAGAACTGAGCGCTGGTTTAGGAATGGCATTCTCATACATTGAGAACGCACCAGGAGGCGGAAGCATCGACAGACTTTTCATAAGCGGCGGAGCTGTTATGATACCGTTCCTCGCTGAGTCGTTAGCATCAAGACTGGGTATCCCGTGCGAAATAATTGACCCACTGAAAAAGATATCATACGAACCCGAAGCACACGAAGACCTGTCAACGGTCGAGCGAAGAGCTACCTATGCGGTGGCTCTGGGACTGGCGATAAGAGGAGGGGAAGCATAGCATGTTTAAAATAAATTTACTTCCGCCTGAATTAAAAAAGAAAAAGAAAGCAAGACTTATAGATAGAACCGTTATTTACGGTGCTCTGCTCATAGTAGGGGAGATCATGCTGCTTTACATTATCTCTTTATCGCAACAAAGCCGAATAAACGAGCTGGAAGGTGAAATAGCATTCGTGCAGACAGAACTAAAAAAGTACGAACCAAAACTCGCAATCCTCAAACAAATAGACAAAATAAAAGGCGAACTCAAAAAGAGACTAACGGCAATTCAGCAACTCGACAACAAGCGCGCATATTGGGTAAGGCTGCTGTCTGACTTTTCTGAATTGGTTCCCGATTATCTGTGGGTAATAGATTTGATAGACAAAGGCAACAAACAACTCGAAAGTTCAGGAAAAAGCTACAATCTTAAATCTATAGCCATGTTCCTCGCAAACCTCATAGAGTCAAAACTGTTCGAGAACATAAATATAGGTGCAATAACCATGCAGCACGGGAAAGAAGGCGATGTATACTCGTTTACCATAACCATGTCCGTGGCGGGCGCCTATGATACTCTCAAACTCGGGAAATTCGAAATCGACACGACATCCACCAACAAAAAGAAACGCATTGTAGGCGGATTCATAACATCGACGCGGAAGAAGCTTGGACTTTACTCGAAGGAAGAAGCCAAAATAATGTTTTCGGGAATAAACCCATGAAAGCTTTTGGTAAAATAGAAATAAAAGCTTCTGGGCTTCTAAAAATAGCCGTTATACTTTTCATAGGCGTAATGGTGCTTTACATATGGTATGCCCAGGTTTACAAACCCAATCAGGAAACCATAGAGGAAAAGACGGCTACACTAACGCAGTTAAGGGCAAAGCTCCAAAGAGCAAAAGCGACCCTCGCGAACGAAGCCAAATTGCGATGGGAACTGGAGAGACTTTTCGCGCAATACAAACTCGTAGAAGAATTAATGCCCGCTGAAAGAGATATACCCAACTTCATAAGCAAAATTTATCTCGCTGCAAAACAGGCAGATGTATCAATAATAAGAATTGAACCAAGACCGTCTGTTCCGCAAACATATTACATTGTTGACCCGTACGCGCTGCAAATAAAGACAACATTCGCGGGATTGGGAAAATTCCTGGCTTTAATTTCCAATCTGCCGTTTACAGCACTTGTAGATGAACTAAAAATAACCAGAAGCGGCCAAGGCGAAAACCAGATAGAGGTAACAATGATAGTTAATACTCATCACATGACCGCGGAGCAAAGGATAACCAGGATAGAAGAAGTAACTAAAAAAGCCCAAAAACGAGGCAAACGACGACCAAGGCGGTCAACGCCAAAACCGCCTACACCACCAAAACCAAAACCACCTGCGTAAAAATGAAAAAAGCGTGGCTCTACATATTGCTGGCAATCTTTCTGGCAACATCCAGTGCACAGAAACAACCGCAAAAACCGGAACAAAAGCGCTACACCGTGGATGAAATTCGCCTTTCAGCAAAAGGTGATTCTACATTCATTCAAATAACGACTAACGCAAAACCCGACGCGAAAAAGTTCATAATCGAGAATCCGCCTCGGCTCGTGGTTGACCTTTTCGGTGGCATTGTTAACTTGCCCAAATCGCAATACAGACTGCTCCCGGCTGGCATTATAACATCTATACGAGCTGCGCAGCATGTTTCCAAACCCACCCCAATAACGAGGATTGTCTTCGACCTTGCAGATGTAGTAACCACAGCCAGGCTTAAAATAACCCCAACTGGAGTAAAATTATCGCTTCATACGCCTCACTATCCCGAATTTTCAGGCTGGAGCAGTGGCAGACTTGCGCCAGCGCCGATAAAACCCGAAAAAGCCGCCAAAGAAACCACAATCACAAAGCCCAAACCTGCGGAAGCGCCGAAGGAAAGCCTTCTCGCAGTAAGTCAACCGGTCGAATCTTTATTTGCTGCAGAAGGTGAACTCGAACCTGAAATCGCGAAATTTTTGAAACCTGAAACATTAATTTTTGAGGCCGTCTCTGAGGAAAAAGACACGATAACATTGGCGCGATATGTTAGGAATCTCGTGGTTTTCTTGCCGCCAAAGAAGGATCCATTCGCCATGCCTGAACGACATAGAAAAATAGAATTTGGGAAGGAACCGATTCCCTTCGTGGAGGAGCTAACACTCGTGGGTGTCGTAAAATCCGGCAATGTGAATATGGCTATAATGCAAGACCAGGTGGGATACAGCTACATCCTCGCACCCGGTGATACCGTGGAAAACGGGAATTGCATCGAGGTAAACGACACGAGCGCCGTGTTCAGGGTTGTTGAATTCGGTCAGGCAAGAAGAGTCGTGATTCCCCTGAAGAAAGTTTCTGCCGAATAACGATAAAAGGAGAGCGACTATGAAAAAATTGATAATAACAGTTACAATAATTGGGATTTGCTTTGGAGCTATTCATGCACAGAAACTCGCTGGTGGCGTTAAAGTCCCGAACGCGACGAGAATAAAATTTACCTCCATAGTTTTCAAGGACGCTGACATACACGCTGTTTTCACATTCCTTGCCGATACGGCGAATGTGAACATAGTCGTTGACCCGGAACTTAAAAATAAAATCTCACTTAAACTTGAAAATGTAACCTGGGCTGAGGTCTTCAATATGATAATCGACCTGTATGACCTCAAAGCAATTCAGAAAACTGGCTACATCTATATTTTAAGCACGAGCAAATACTGGAAGCGAAAGTTCGACGAACTTGAAAATGTCAAAAAGGAACGGGAGCAGATCCAAACGGAAACAAGGGTGATAAGGATTCATAATGTCGACGCAAGAAACCTCGCTACACCACTTAAAACAGCCCTTTCCGAAAGAGGCGATATAGTTGTCGACCCTACTTCAAATTCACTCATCATAAATGACCTCCCATCACAGTTCCCCACAATCCTTGCTATGATAGATTCGCTGGATAGGATGAGAAGACAGATAAAGATTTCATGCCAGATATTACAAGTTGACAAAAAGTACTTGAATGAGTTCGGCATAAACTGGATGGCTTCCAAACAAGATGCTACCATAAGTGCAAGCATATCAACAGATCGTGTCGCCGACCCTATAGGCAACTTCACATGGGGCATAATAAGAGCTGGCGAATTCAATTTTGATGTAAAGCTTTCCGCGATGATCTCCGAGGACAAATCGAGGATTCTCGACGAACCTCATGTAGTCACTATGGAAAATATACAAGCGGAAATAAACTCCTCAGTCCAGCGCGCGATAACGATGCTCGACCAAGCTGGCAACACCGTCTATCAGATGATAACTGCATCAACGAAACTCACCGTTACCCCACAAATAGCTGGCGGAGATAGCATAATACTAAACATCAATGTCGAACGAAGCGCATTCGTCCCGGGCGCTGCACAGGTTGAAATAACGACAAGAAGCGCCAAAACGACCGTAGCCATCGAATCGGGTGACATTCTCGTTATTGGTGGTTTAAGCGGCGAGGAAAGAATGGAAACGCAATCAGGTGTGCCAATACTCAAAGACATACCACTTATAGGTCCATTATTCAGGTTTAAAAGCGTTGAGAAAAGACCTTATGTAATAGTAATATTCCTGCGCCCGGAAATAGTTTCGTAAGAACCTTTCGTAAAAATAGGAGGTTTTATGTTAAGAGCCTTGGGAGTCATTCCAGCCCGATATGGTTCCACACGCTTTCCCGGAAAGATGCTCGCCGATATAAATGGAAAGCCCCTCTTTATGTGGACTTATGATGGCGCCAAAAAGGCACGAAAACTTGACCACCTTATCGTTGCTACCGACGATGAGAGGATAGCAGATGTCGCCGAACGACATGGCATCGATGTAATGATGACATCGCCCAAATGCAAAAGTGGCACAGAAAGGACGGCAGAAGTCGTTAAAAATCTTACATTCTACGATGTAGTCATCAACATCCAGGGTGACGAACCTATGATAAAAAGCGAATTCATAGACCAGCTCGTTGAGGTTTTCGAGGCTAATCCTCAAATCGAAATAGCAACAATAACAACACACATCCGAACAAAAAGACAATGGTACAACCCTAATGTTGTAAAAGTTGTGACTGATATAAAGGGTTTCGCCCTTTACTTTTCCAGGTCTCCCATACCAAGCGAGAATACTGAATACTTTCCGCCGAGGAGGCACATCGGAATATACGGATACAGGCGAGAAACACTCTTAAAACTCGCGGAACTTGAGCCTACCCCTCTTGAATTGGCGGAAAAACTCGAGCAACTCCGCGCAGTCGAGAATGGCATAAAAATTTTCTGCCTTGACATCCCGGAAGCCAAGGATTTGATTAGCGTTGACACCATAGAAGACATAGAGTTAGTTAAAAAGTTCCTGCACGATGAGAAATGAAAGCCAGGATAAAGTTATTAATAATCCTCACAATTTTAGCTGTAATCGCGGGTTGCGCAAAGCCCAAGCCTGAGGCTATAGGAAGTTTCAACGCTGTATTCGCGTTCGTGGACCCTCAGGAAGCTGACTTACTGAAAGAGCCTCTCGAGCTTGCCATTGAACATCCAATAAAAACCCCCCGTCCAGAAAAACTATTCAGAATAATATGGGGCGACACTAACACATTTGACGACGCGACACGGCATCATATAGTGCTTATCGCTGCGTCAATAAAATCCCCGGGATGGTGGGGAGCATTCGTGAGAAGGAACCTCGATAAAAAAGCATACGAAGGGGTTAAAAAAGGGCAATTCAATGTATTCCGCAAAAAGGACCCATGGGCAAGAAACCAGATACTTATAATTCTTACCGCGCGAAATGCTGATGAGCTGCGAGCTTTCATACTGACCAATATGGACCTTATTTTTGAGATGATAAACAATTACTGCAATGAGCAGGTATCAAAATGGCTTTTTGGAAAATACCAAGGCAAAGGCGAACGAAAAGACCTCGAGCGCAAAATAGCGGAAGAATACGGTTTCGGAATTCGCGTTCCGAGAATGTTCGAATGGGAAAAGGGCACGCCAAAAGAGCGATTCCTGTGGCTTAGAGCACTCGACCCCGAAAGGTGGGTTTTCGTGTATTGGGAGCCACTGGACTCAACGCAATACAAAAAAATATCACTTTCATGGCTTGTCAGAACCCGCGACTCCTTATGCCAGATCTATTACGAAGGCGATTCGCTTATGAAAGAAGAACTAACATATCGAAGAATTTACTTCCGAAACTTGCCTGGAATAAAATACAGAGCGAGATGGAAAAATGTGAAAAAAGTCATCGGTGGTCCAGTAGTGGGCTATGTTCTCGACGACATAGAACACAAGAGAAGATACATTCTCGACGGCGCCGTTTTCGCTCCCGGGGTCAGAAAGGAACCATACCTCAGGCACTGTGAGCTTATAATGCTTTCGTTTAATCCGGATGCGAGAGCCTTTCTCGATTCGCTAAGCACGAGGTAAAGCCAAAACTATCCGTCAAATTCCCCTTAATTATTCACCCAACAATTCTTTTTGTAATTTCTGTCCCCTCGGAGAATCTAATGGAATCATTCCTTTTTGACCACATGAAGGGCATACTTTTTCTTTTCCAGTAAGGCGCCATATTGAATATATAAGCCCTGGTACCAGGAAAAACAACCACAAGACCACTTCCATAAGAAAACTACCCCTAACAACAGTTTTAGGCTTACCAATATAGCCACAAGAAGGACAAATGAACTTATCCTTCATATTACCTCCTTTCTAAGTCATATAAGACAAAATTCATTCTACTTCCTCAAGCGCCAATCGATGAAAAAAGGCTACGCCCAATGCAGCAGCATCAGAAGCATCCGTTGAAAGCTCCTGCGGTGGTGAAAGTAGCTGCTTAATCATGTATGCTACTTGCTCTTTGGTTGCGTTGCCATTTCCCGTCAATGCAAGTTTTGCCTCTGCTGGCGATACCTCGGAAACATCAAGCCCCGTTAAGGCAGCGGCTATTATTATCGCGCCACGCGCCTCACCAAGCCGTATCAGTGTCTTAACATTTTTACCGTAAAAAGGACTTTCCACGACCAGAATGTCCGGGGAGTAGTCTCTTACTAACTCAAGTATCGACTCAAATATGCCTAGCAGCCCCAGCTGTTTGTTTTCTCGCGCAACCTTTATGTCACCGCCTGCAACAAACTCCTGGCTGCGAGAATCCCCATCAAGAACACAGTAGCCGAGAATTCTCGTTCCTGGATCTATAGCTAATATTCGCATAGTCACGCCTTAAATTTCACTTCCTTGCATTGTGTATAGCTCTGGCAAACGCGCCTAAAAGCTCCTCACCGCCCTTCTCCTCAAAAGCGGTTCCTACTACGACTACATCGGCGAACTTGGCGCGCTCATAAGCTTGAGATGGCTCCTTTACACCACCGCCTACGATTATCGGTATGTTTATGCTATCGCGAACCTCTTTTAAAATGTCTATGGGCACTGCGTTTTTCGCACCGCTACCAGCCTCAAGAAACACGGCGTGCATACCCATGTATTGCGCAGCAAGTGCGTGCGCAACGGCTATGTCGGGCTTGTCGGAGGGTATAGGCGGTGTCGACGAAAAGAAACCTACCGAGGTCAAATTGCCTGAATCGACCAATATGTATCCCGTCGGAATAACCGGAATTCCTGCTTTTTTAACTTTTGGAGCTGCGAAAACCTGCTCCTCGACAAGCCATCTTACATTCCGGGACGAAAGCAAAGTAAGGAAAAGTAACGCATCCGCGTAATGCGATACCTGCTCGCTGTTGCCGGGAAAAATGACAACCGGAAGGTTCGAATTATCTTTGAGCACCTTTACTGCAAAGTCAATGTTTTCTCTTATCAATATGCTCGAGCCAACAAGAAACGCATCAACTCCAGCATTCTCCGCAATCGAAGCCATGTCAGCAAGTTCACCTTCACTTTTTTTGTCAGGGTCAACAAGTAACCAGAATTGGGGTTCCAAAGGAAGGTAATCAAATCTCGTCGTCAACTTCTCTATTAAAGCATTTTTGTAATTTTTATCCATTACACTCCCCTATCATTCTATTGCCAGCATTCGCGAAAGTTCCTTTTCGCGCTCATCTGAGGAAAGCATTCTTGCTGAAACGAATGTTTCGCCCTGCATCTGATACTTTTCAACCACTATGTGACATTTTGCTCTTCGCGCAATCTGATGAAGATGGGTTATCACTATCACCTGCCTGTCTTGCGCAAGTTTTTCGAGCTGCTCAGCCACGAACAAAGCTGTCCGTCCACCTATTCCAACATCTATCTCGTCGAATACGCAACATCCTACTTCTTTCCATGCTGGAAGTGCGACCTTCAAAGCAAGAGCTATCCTCGAAAGCTCGCCCCCGGATGCTATGTCCTTAAGAGGTCTTAAAGGCATCCCCGGATTCGTCGATATGAGAAACTCAGCTTTCTCAAAGCCATGACGGCCGAGTCGCATGGGAACACCATTTAGCCTAAATTCGCTCGATTCGTCCTGCTGCCTTTTTAGTTCCACTTCAAATTTTGCATTCTCGAGAGCTAATGGTGCAAGCTCCTTTTCAACGGCTTTCGACAGTTTTTTCGCAGCCTTTTCCCGCAACAAGGAAAGTTTTGTCGCAGCGTCCTCAAGGCGTGTTCGAATTTCTGACAATTCGCCTTTAAGCTTTTCTATAGCTTCATCCACATCGAGTTCCTCCACAGACTGCTCTGCTAATTTGTCCCGATACTCAATAAGTTGTTTTAAGTTTTTACCATATTTTTTCTGAAGGTCACCCAGTAAAGCCAATCTTTTCCTTATTTGCTCTGCGCGTTCAGGGTCATATTCAACTTCGGCAAGTTTGTCAGCTATAATCCTTATCTCATCGGTTGCCGCCAAAATAGTGTCTATAAGCTCAACTGCATTCCTGACCTCACTTATGTGGCTTAATTCCTCTGCATTAGCCTTAATGTTGCCCGCAATGTCGGCTATACTCATGCTTTCTCCAAAAACGCTTTGCCTTAATAGTTCAGCAAATTCCAAAATCGCCTCCGCCGACTCTATCCGACTCAATTCTTCCTCAAGCTTCGACTCTTCGTCGGGGTCGTTCAAATTAGCATTAGTTAGCTCTCTAAGCTCGAACTGAAGCAATCTCCTTTGGCGCAGCACCTCGTCTCTCCGTCTGACAAGTTCGTCAAGCTCTCTCTTTTTAGCCTGAAACTCATCGTAAAGCGTTTCCACCATTTTTCGTTCGCGCTCAACACCTCCAAAAACATCGAGAATGTCAAGGTGAAGATTCGAATCAAGAAGCATTTGATGTGAGTGCTGTCCGTGAAGGTCGGCAAGGAACTTACCTATTCGCTTTACATTTTCGGCGGTCGTGGGAATGCCGTTTATCCAGAAGTAGCTTCTTCCCGCCTTAGTTATTCTCCTCATTATGGTTATCTCGTCTTCTTCTATTCCCATTCCCCGCGCCACCTCAAGCGCACTTTTAGTCGGGAAAAACCTTGCAGAAATCCTTATCTCGTTCGCACCAGCGCGTATTTTGTCAGCGCCGCCCCGCTCACCAAGGAGAAGCTTTATAGCGCCTACAATAAGCGACTTTCCAGCACCTGTCTCACCCGTTATGACACATAAACCATCCTCAAAACCAAGCGTCAGGCTTTCTATTATGGCAAGATTTTCTATTCTCAGTTCAGCAAGCATGGCAATTATAATATAATCGTAATCGTTGATGACGGCAACTTGCGTGACAAAATTTAAGCTGACACTCTACTTTTGAGAAACTTTTTCGGAAAGAGCGGTTATTAAAGCCTTTTTAAATTCGGCATTCTGTGGTATGGGGGCACCAAACGACTTTGCAAGTATACTCCCGTTTTTAACCAGAAATCTTGCGGGCACTCTGTCCACCCCAAAAGCTTCGAAAACTGATGTATCCACACGCGCCACAGGGAAAATAACGCCAAGGCTATCAACTACGGGTTTCATAAGCTCAGCGGGTTCGTATGTTACCGCGAGCACGGCAAGCTTATCATATTTTTTCGCCAGCTCATTAATTTGTTTCAATTCGACCTTACACGGTCCGCACCAGCTCGCGACAAATGATATAATACCAACAACTTTTGAGAAATCTCTATCAGTAAATTTTTTGCCCTCAAAATCGGTGGCAACAAATCTCGGAATCTTTTCTAACTTTTCCTCCGATGACTTCGAATTCGAGCAGCTAATAAGCATGGTTAAGATAAACACCATCAGCACCAAGAAAGCATATCTTACGGCATTAGTTTTCATCTTTAACCCATCAATTTCAAGGATTTGAGCGCTTCTCCTTGCGTCAGATTAGCGACGGTCAATTTTATTTTATCAAATTCATGCTGTGGCACCTCGAAAACCACTTCGACATCATCGCTAAAACTTTTCGTCAAAATCTTTCCGCCAGCGTCATTAACGGTTGCTTTTAACCTCTCAAAAACATTATATGGAACACATACTCTTACTTTCACCGTTTTCACAAGCGGTTTAAGCCCAGCGTTATCTATGGCGAGTTTAGCCACTCTGCTGTATGCTTTAACG
Source organism: bacterium (assembly GCA_021159335.1). Lineage (NCBI taxonomy): Bacteria > bacterium. The sequence continues at coordinate 33,177 of JAGGRZ010000080.1, read as the reverse complement.
AGTCCGCCAGTTCCAAGCTTTGTGCCGCCGAAATAACGAACCACAACGACAAGCGTATTGCTAATATCCATCGATGAAAGCAACTTGAGTATAGGAGCACCAGCTGTGCCGGACGGTTCTCCCGCATCAGTATAATATTCCATGGCTCCGTTAACGCCAATTCTGTAGGCGTAAATTATGTGAGACGCATTGGCATATCTTCGACGCACATCAGCAAGTATTGAATTAACATCATCCCTTGAGGCTATAGGATAAACCAATCCGATAAATTTTGAGCGTTTAACTTCAAGCTCACCCTCGCCTATATCAGAAACGGTGTAGCTCATCTTAATCAAACGGTCATTATCTCTTCTTCTTTGATTTTCAAGAGTTCTTCAAGTTTGTCGTAGAATTTGTCAATAAGCTCCTGCACTTTATCCTGCAGTCTGTATGCATCATCCTCGGGTAGCTCACCATCCTTTTGCATTTTCTTTATCTGTTCTACTACCTCTCTGCGAATATTTCGCAGCGCTACCTTGCCTTCCTCAACTATTTTCCGTGCGACTTTGACGAGCTCTCTGCGCCTTTCCTCGGTTAACGGCGGAATGGGAATCCTGACCACATTGCCATCCGATTGCGGGGTTAAGCCAATATCCGATGCAAGAATAGCCTTCTCAATGGCACTCAGGGCACTTTTATCCCAAGGGTGAATAACTATTAATCTCGGTTCTGGCGTTGAAATAGAAGCTATTTGATTCAACGGCGTTGGCGTTCCATAATAGTCGACCTTTATGCCCTCGATAAGCGCTGGCGAAGCTTTGCCGGTTCTCAATCGCGCCAGTTGATTGCTAACTACATCGATGGTTTTCTCCATCCGCGATTCTGTATTTTTTAAAATTTCCTCCATATCCCCTCCTTTCAAAAATTTATGTAAAATATTTTTAAATTTGCGGTTGGCAAACAAAAAAGTAGCTTAGCCAATGCTCAACTCACGAGTAAGAATGCTCCCCAACTCAGAAATATCCTCTGGCGCAACTATAACTTTCGAATCAATCTCTCGTTCAAGCACATCAAGTGTCCAATCCTCAAGCGATAACCCATCAGGTGACATGATTCTTGGGGGTATCAACACTGCATCCGGCTTTCCCGCAAGGCTTTTTATTGCCCTTACAACATCAATTGCAGGAAGAAGATTTGCAACAGTTACTGACGCTCCGAACAAAGAGTTTACCGGCGCGAGGACGCTTATTTTCGCCCCTGTTAGCGATTCGAGTCTTTCGAGCGCAATAGACTCAAAAATCGGGGCAAACAGTCTGCCCGTAACAACAGCTAATTTAATGCCTGAAAGGTCGGGAAAATCATCTTTTCCCCACAACCTCGCCCTTTCGATAAAATATCTTACCATTCCAACACCATTTTCGTATTGCGGATAGCCATTATAGTATGATTCCTGCGGGATTTCACACTCCGCGAGCAAAAAGAACTCGTCGGCAAGCTGAAGCGTTCGCCGCGCAGTATCGTTTCGGTCTCTAACCTCGTAATGCCAATCGACTATTTCCTTCGCTAATCTTCTGCTTACTGGTTTTAGCGGTGCGAGCCTATCCCTGTGTTTTGTTAAACCGACGGGAACCACCGCCAAAGAAAGCAAAGCATCGCCAAAAGATAGCAGGTCACTAACTGTTTTCTCAAGAACTGTGCCGTCATTATAGCCGGGAACGACCACAATCTGGGCATGAAAGCTTACTCCACCACTTGCGAGTCTTTCAAGCTGAGCCATTATGGGCGGAACATTGCTTTTTCCAAGCAACTTTTTTCGCACTTCCTCATCAGTGGAGTGAACAGATATGTAAAGCGGGGACATCCTCTGGCGAACAATTCTTTCCCAATCCCTCTCAGTAAGATTGGTCATCGTAATGTAGCTTCCCTCAAGAAACGAGAAGCGAAAATCCTCATCCTTAACATAAAGCGAACTTCTCAATCCCGGCGGCATTTGGTCAACAAAACAGAAAACGCACCTGTTAGTGCATCGCCTTATTTTGAGTGGAGCGATCTCAATGCCGAAATCACCATTGTTGGCTTTAAGATGAACGCTAAGTATCTTGCCATCTCTTTCTATTTCCAATTCAATATCACTTTCGTCCTTTGTTGCGAACAGGAAATCGAGCCTATCGTCTACTCTATGCCCATTTACCGATAATACGATATCGCCAACTTTCACGCCCGACCGCCAGGCAGATGAGCCCTTTTTTACGAAGACAATTTTTCGCTCATCCTGTAACATATCTCTTCCTAATATAAGACCGATAAGGTATTTCGCCACGAATAGCGAAATTTAAGTTGAGCAAGGAACAAAACTTGACTATAATAGTATAGAACTAAAAAGGAGCTTGTCCATGAAAAACATCAGATACGCAATTTTCGCTCTTTTAATTTCTATAGCCATATGCCAAGACCTTGGTTTCTCAATAATCGATTCGTCGTTTCACAGGATTTACTCCCCAAGAAATAAGTATATAGTCCCTACCGGCGACCTTGACCGTGACGGAGTAGATGATTTTATATTTATAAATCTTGCCACTAACTATTTTTCTCCAAGATTATATCCTGGTGATACACTGCTTGATAGCACCGTATTTATATACTTTTTTGGTTTTGCGCCCACATCGAGTTACCCGCTTGAGTACTGGTTCACAGGATACGCCTGCGCCGATTTTAACGGAGATGGCTCGCGAGATGTTATACTCAGTTTCACCAGGAGATCATCGCCATACAACGGATTTGTTGACATGTGGTTCGGGAGGCCAACTGGTTCGTGCGGATTCTGGAACGATAGCTGGCATTTTTTCGATGATTCAAGCGCACAACTCGGTATTGTTGGTTCCATTGGAGATGACAATGGGGATGGATTTGACGATTTTATAGTAATCTCAACGCACAATAGGCCATCGGGAAAGCAAAGTTATATATATCTATTTTATGGAGCAAGTTCTGGAGCAAATTTAGTGCATCAATGGTCGTTTGAACCCCATAACTATGCAAAACTCTGGCACATAGAAGATTTCGATGGCGATAGTTTGCCTGAACTGCTAATTCTAATGTCTGTGGATACTTTATGGGATAAATACTATATATGTATTATACAAAGCGACTCACAATTCATATATGCCGATACAAATTGTTATGACGATTCACTTTTCGTAAATTTTATTCTTTTATATCGTGATATGCCCACATTAGACATAAACCATGATGGCAAAGATGACATATACAAATTTCTAAACACAATAGGCGATGGAATACATCCATTATTACTTTCCTACTGGAATCTTAATGGAGATAGTTTTGTCAATCACGTAGATACGCTATCATTAATTCTTCCTATATCACACAATCTTAGCGAAAAACCAATTATACCTTTATCCTATGGCGATACAATGATTTACTCGTATAAAGAAATTTCACCTGGATTGTATATGTTATATTTTTACAACTTCATTAGTCCGACAAGTTTGACTATATATGATTCCGTAATGGCCCCAACCCACTTTTTTGTGAGATTAGGTGACATAAATAGAGATGGTTACAATGAATTTATAAGCGATGTAGGCGTGGTGAATTTTAACCCACGGTCGCACATAGCTGAAAATGTAAGGTTCCGCGAAAATATAAACATTTATCCAAATCCTTTTAAGACATTCTGTAAGTTGTGGTCTGGTGAAACTAAGATTGAGGTAGTTGAATTTTTCGACCTGCGCGGAAACAAAGTTAACGGTGACATAATTCGGATAAACGAGAATTCCATACTATGGAAACCTCGAAAATTATCTCCAGGGATATATTTCGTTAGGGTAAAGATGAATGATAAACAGTATATAAGAAAGCTTCTTTATATGCCCTAAGAATTACCGTTGAGGATTAAAAAGTTCAAATAATCTTTTTACTTCATCAATAAGCTTTTCATCACCTATACCTAAGGCAGGTTCAAACACCAAGACACCACCTGGAACAGCGCATGCACCAAGCGACCAATCAGTAGAAAATATAAACAAAAATCGCCATATAGAAAATTCCTTTCCCAAACCAGATATTATCTCAGTTAATTTGTCGCCTATCGTAGCTAACTTACATATATTATCCATACTTGAATCCTTTTCGGATATAACTGCTATCGTTTTACCAGGCACATTAACCCAAAAACCGCTATAGCCACCTATATCAGAAGCTTCCTTAATGTCAGATATTTCGATAGTCTCAAATACATTCCTGGAAAGATTCTGCACATCTGCAAACTCAGGAATTCTTTGGGATACTTTTTCCATATCGGTGAATATACTTAATTTATCAGCCGCAATCGGTGAAAGCATTACTATACAATCCAGATTTGTCCTCATCGGGACTCTGCAAAGACAGGCAACATCAACGGACGATGTGGTCAAAAGCAACTTAAACCTCTTACCAAGCTCTGGAATGTCGATTCGGGTCATCCAAGAGACCAAATTATATACTTCTTCCACATTTTCTATATCAAGCTCATTTGAAACCAGAATTATAAACAATACATCATCGATATATTCATATTTAAATCTGTAATTTAAGGTGTTCGCTTCGCTCTCTATATCGGATAGAACGCTATCGATAGATATAACTTTCGATGGAACTTCATGGGCGATCTCACCAGTTAATCCGAGTTCCTTACGAAGCTCGGGATTTATCCTTTTTATTATTTTTTCAGCAGGCATGGTTAACTCATATTTTCCAAGGTCAGTTACCTGCCTCCTTGTCACGAAGTTGACAATTTCAATGGGCACTTCATCATATATCTTTTCTACATTAAATTTAACGCTGCCGGTTTTAAGTGAATCCAATATATCCCTAAGCGGAACCTGTATAGTAAAATCGCTTCCGCGTTTTATAAGGCTATCAAGTGCACTCGCTGCCTCGCTCGGTGTGTTAAGTTCGATAAGCTCTCTTATTGATATTGAAACCTTATCATCCAACGAATTTATTGTATATTCGACTTCCTCCTCCCCTGTTTCTTCCATTTTCTCAAACTCGAATGCCTCAGGTATTTCAGCCTTCGCTTCCCTTTCAGGAAAAATTTCCAATACCTCTATTTCCTCTGGCCCTTTCTCCTCTTTTGCCTCAACAACTTCCTCTGGTTTTTCCGATACCTTTTCACCCTCTGCCAACTCAACCATTTCAACTTCACCAGTAAATGGCTTCGCTTCGCTAGCTTCTGTAGCCCCAGCCTCGATACCTTTCTCCTCCACGGCCGCCAACGGCTTTTCTTCAGCCACAATTTCAGCCTCGCCAACTTGCTCTACACCCACTATTTCGCTTATATGTTTTCCTTCAATAGCTTTATATATTCTATCGCGTACAATGCTTGGTAAAACTATCCAATCAGGAATTTCAGGTTTATCTGATACGGATACAGTTCCAGTAAGTTTCAGCCCAGTTGAAATTGGCAATGATATATATTTTAATTCCTCTGTATTAATTATATTTCCCTTCAGCTTTTCAGACATGGCATATCTTTCTGAAATCCTTCTTATTCTTGTAATGCGTGTATATGTGAATATAAATGGATAAGCTAAAAACGGTACAGAAAGTATTTGAATCATATATATCAAAGTGTTTCCATACATTGCTGCCCAAAAACCCTGCAGAAAATCCACCTCCTCTTGAACCATCCTAAAAACAATACCTGAGCTTACAGCAAGAAAAAGCCTCATAAGGACAAATGCTATAAGGTAGTTTACAAACCTATCTTTTACAAATCTTTTGCCAAGATAAACGAAATATATTATTAGGCTGTAGTATATATATTCCAGAAGTATCGCTGGGAAAAACATTATACGTAAAAATTCAGGCCCTCTATCACCCAACGAAAAAATAGCACCACTTATTGTAACAACAAAAACCATCAAAAGAAAATTAATTATAAAATATATATACTTTGTAAATTTTATCATTTATCGCCTTCCTCCTTAACAAAAATACACCCCTCCAAAAATTCTGGAGTAAATTCTATAAATTTATCGGAAATCTGTCTCAAATGAACAGATGACTCGTTAAGAAAAAAAGCATTTTCAACTTGTTTCCCCATTTCCTTTATAGCCTCCACGGCGGGTGCAAAGTCCCCATCACCGCTAACGAGTATGGCTATATCATATAAATCGTTAGCTGCATATCTAACCATATCAACCGCTATTTGAACATCAAGACTCTTTTCTATAAGATGATTGCCCTGACGTGCCAAACGCCCAAATTTGACATGAAAGTATGGTATATCAAGAAGGTAGGATAAAAAGCGCTGCTGAGATTTATACTGGTCCTCGGCTTCGTCCTTGTTGACGGTAGGAAGATAATAATACACTCTCACAAGTTCTCTATCGCCAACCAATTTTTTGACAAATGATGCGTAATCAATATTTATTTTCCCAAGCGAACTTCTCATGCCGTGATAAAGATTGCTGCCGTCGATAAACACTACAACGCGCTTTCCCATGATGCCTCCTAAAATCCTCTTGACTTAAAAAGAGCCTATAAATATAATAACATCGACCGCCGGGGTGGCGGAATTGGCAGACGCGCTAGCTTGAGGGGCTAGTGAGCGTAATGCTCGTGCGGGTTCAAGTCCCGCCCCCGGCAATAAAAAACTCATCTTTTTCATGTCAATCTCCTATCAATAACTTATCAACACATTTTTCCGGCATAGACTCTACAACGAGCTTCCTTTCATCACCTGATGGAGACCTCGCAAGCACCTCAACATATCTCCGCCCTCTCACATAACGCGCAAGAACCCGTGCCGCTTCCGTAACTACTTCATCATCAGCATTTTTCCACACCAAAACAGTAGGTCCCTTACCGTCGACGGGTTCGAGAACATAACATCCGCTTGAAAACTTCTCTCGCAAAATCCTGTTCTCGTGCTCATTCCTCCCGACGACGACCTTAACCCCGCCAATCCGCATGTGTCGTCCTACTTTAAGAAGTAGAAAGCTCCTTAAATCAACTTCCCCATGTAATTTGGCGTCAAAAAACCGAGCTGCATAGCCGGGGTCGGTAAGAAGACATCCACCAGCAGGTGTAGGAACCTTTTTTATACCAAATTGTTTTGCCAGCTCCATCTGCCGTTTTCTTGAACGACCACTTATGCCATAAAGTAAATTTCTGTCAACAATGCCTGATTCCTCAAGCACTGATGGTCGTAAAAGTTTCGCGCAAAGTGGCCGCACAACCATCCTCGAAACTCCAGCTTCTTTCTCGATAAGGTAAAACGTTTCCCTCCTCTGCGAAAATGGCCTCTGCCCCAGAACTTCACCAGTAGCAAGACCACGAGCACCAACTCTCTTGGCAAACTCCCACGCTCGCCTAAAAAAGTGAATCTTGCAATCAAGGCATGGATTGGCGTTGGAACCATAACCGAAGCGAGGATTCAGAATAACCCGCAAGTAATCCTCATCAGTAGGAACCTCCAGAACATCAACCCCGACCTGTGACTCAACATAAAATCTCTCGGAAAGCTCGAGTACCTTGGGGAGAAAAGGATGGACAAATTTAAGCGCTAATACACTCAACCCTTGCTTTTTAAGTATCGCTGCTGAAAGCAAACTATCAAGACCGCCTGAGAAAAGAAGAACGATATCATATTTTCCAAGCTCATTTTTCATTTTGTATCCCGATGATTCAATCTAATATTAATACTCACATAGTGAATTGCAAGTGTGTTCTCAAAAAGGAGGTCCTATGTACAAAATATTAGCCATCAACCCCGGTTCAACCTCAACAAAAATAGCTCTTTTTGAAGATGAAACGCCTGTATTCACTGAATCAATAAAACACCCAGTAGAGGAGCTATCCAAATTCGAAAGCACATGGGAACAATACCCTTTTAGAGCCAAGACAATAAAAGAGGTGCTCGAGAGGCGCTCCATTGACCTTAGAACTCTGTCAGCCGTGGTCGGTCGAGGAGGTCCCTTCAAACCGCTTGAATCCGGGACTTACTATGTTAACGAAAAAATGAAGGAAGATGTCAAAGAAGGCCGAGTCCAAGCAGACCACATAAGCAACATAGGTTGCCTTCTCGCCGCCGATATCGCCGAGCCGCTCGGAATCCCAGCCTTCATAGTTGACCCGGTTAGCGTAGATGAATTCGACGACCTTGCAAGAATTTCCGGTCATCCTGAGATACCGCGAAAAAGTCTTGCCCACGCGCTCAACATAAAGATGGTGGCCAAAAAATACGCCAAGCAAATAGGTGACAAATACGAGAACTTAAACCTTGTTGTCGCCCACCTCGGCGGCGGGATATCAATAACTGCCCATAGAAAGGGCAGAATGGTCGATGTGAATAATGCAAACGATGAAGGGCCATTTTCGCCTCAACGATGCGGCACTCTTCCGATAACGGGCTTGGCAAAGCTTTGCTATTCGGGCAAATACACCGAAAAAGAGATGATGCAACAGCTTATAAAGCGTGGTGGGCTAACAGCTCTTGCTGGAACCGATGATATGGAAGAAATAAAGAGAAGAATCGATTCTGGTGATGAAAAAGCAGAACTGTATGCCAGAGCTATGGCCTACCAGATCGCAAAGGAAATAGGAGCGTATTCTGCGGTTCTTGCTGGCAAGGTCGATGCAATACTTATAACCGGTGGGATAGCACACAACAACTGGTTTATTGACTGGATAAAGGAGCGCATAGACTGGATCGCACCAGTTTTCATTTTCCCGGGTGAGGACGAAATGGAAGCCTTAGCACTCGGAGCCCTGCGAGTATTAAGAGGCGAAGAACAGCCGAAAGAATATAAATAATCCAAAGAACTCAGGCAGAAGTCTCAAAAGCACGACTAAAGCCACGCAAAATAGCCTCAACAAAATCTTCGTATAGCGGAATGTAGCCTAAAACTTTCTCAATATAAGTGCTGTGCTCCTGAAGCTCTTTGCTGACCAGTTCACCATCCTGTGCCACCAGCTCCGAAAGCAAAAGATACTGAGGACCAGCTATAATTGAACCCTGTTGAAGGACTGCGCCAAAACGGCGCCTTTGAGCACTACCAACCAACTTCTTGCCGTCAACCACTATCTCGTAACGCGATGTCGACGAGAAACATGATGGGTTTCTTTTTGAAACCTTTGGGCTTCCGTGCGAAAGCTTTGCATTTATGCCAATGTATCTTAATCCCAATGCCAGCGCGCGGCTAATGAAATTGTAGGTTTCAAGAACACTCATCTTCGCAAGGGGATGATAGGGCGGAAGTGTCACAGAGTATGTGAATTCAGTGTGATGATATATAGCTTTACCACCCGTTGGGCGCCTGACGACATCTATACCAAGCCTATTACATTTATTAATATCTATCTGCTCAAACGGCTGCATAAAACCTATGGACACCGCCGGCGGTCGCCATTGGAAAAATCGAAGCACTGGAACGGCCCATTGGTCTCTGTAAGCCCACTCAAGAAGCTTCCGGTCCCTATCCATATTCTCTTCACCGGAAAGCGGTGGGTCAACAACAACAAGCCATCTGTCCCCTGAAAATATTACTTCTTTACAATCTTTAAGAAAAGATGGTATGGTAGTCCTGTTCATTCTTCACCGGATTGTTCCTTGGCTGGCTTACTCTTTTCCTCTATAGTGCTTTCGCTATTCTTCTTATCCAGTTCCTCGAGTTTTTTAATTATTTTCTGCCATATAAAGCCCCATTTCTGCGGGTCCTCATCAATCATTTTCCTGAACTCCTCAAACCTTTGCCGGGTGACATTGTGAAGTTTAAATACGCTATCCTGCGCTTGCGCAAGTCTAACGCTGTCCTCAAGGAATTTTTCTGCAACGATTGACAGGTCAACATAGAGATTGACGAAATCATCTGGGGTCATCTTTGTTTGCGGCGGCTGTGCTTCTTTCTTCTTTGCTGGTGCCGCTGACGCACAACCAAACAATATCCCGGCAAGCAAAATCATATAAATCAAAAGCAATGCTCTCCTCATATTCTCGCCCTCCGCTATTTTCATAAATTAGCTGGATTATAATAATTCCGAAACACACTATTTTCAAGCCAATTCTCACTTAGCCACAAGAACAAGCCATTAAAAAGCCCTGCCCATCGGCAAGGCCAGACAAAAATTTCAAATCCTATTTAAACCGAGTTGTCTTTACTTTTTAGTTGCGGTATCCGGCAGGAACATCACCTCCTCAGGTGGTTTACCCATGTTATTCAGCATCCATTGAGCATCATCTGCAAGGTCGCAGTCGGGATAATTCTTTACCACTTCTTCGAAATATTTTCTTGCGGCTGCTGTATCCTTAACATACTCCGAGGAAATAAACCCTGCAAGAAATAGCGCTTTATAAAGCTCTTTTTCGCCTTTGTGATACTTTATGGCATCCTCATATATTGTCAAAGCCTCCGGAAACTTGCTTCTGTTAAGTTCGTACTGAGCTGCAAGAAGGTATTGGTCGTAGGTTATCTCCGAAAGGAGCTTATCTCGTTCCGACTCATTCTCTACTTTTTTGGCTCTACGATATTTAAGCCACGAAAGAACGGTATCATTGGCGGGAAGATTTAATGCTTCTATCTCGTGTAAATATGTATCAACAAGTTTGTCTTTGGGCGCAGTAAGAGCGAGCTGCACAAGTATGTCAGCAAGCCTTTCTTTATAAAAATCCGCTTTCTCAGATTCGGGAAATTTAACCACAAGAGTTTTATAGTAGAGCCTTGCTACCTTGTAAAGTCCCTTGGAGTATGCCTCATCAGCCTTTTTGGAGTATTCAGCCTCGTTAAGCTTGAACCACGAGCATCCCGCAAAAAAAGCAAAAAATACAAATATCAATAAAATAGCCAGTTCACCCCTTGAACGCATTTTATCCCCCCAGCTTTGATTTCAGAAACTAAGACAAAAAACTATTTCTTGGGCTTTTTGGTTCCGTACTTTGACCGCGCTTTTCTGCGCCCCTCGACACCGCTCGCGTCAAGCGCACCACGGATAATGTGATATCTAACACCCGGCAAATCCTTGACTCTCCCGCCTCTAACGAGAACTATGGAGTGTTCCTGAAGGTTGTGTCCCTCGCCAGGAATGTAAGCCGTAACTTCTATACCATTCGTAAGTCTTACTCGCGCTATCTTTCTTAGCGCGGAATTAGGCTTTTTGGGCGTCATGGTATAAACCCTTATGCAAACGCCTCGCTTCTGGGGACAACCCTGAAGTGCCGGCGACTTAGACTTCTTCGTTACCTTCTTCCTTGGCGATCTAACTAATTGATTTATCGTTGGCATAATCTTTCTCCTCCAAAATTTTATTTTCCAAAATTTATATCAGTTCCCAAATTTACCTATAAAAGCCCTGCTCGCAAGTAAAAATCACTGCTCTATAGGGAGTTGATGCCTTTCTTCTATTTCCTCAGGTGTCACAATAACGAAGTGCTTTTCCATGAAGTCGCGCTCTTCGGACTCGTCCAATGGTTTCGTATCAGGTCGTATCTTCGCGTATTTCCTGAATCCGGTTCCTGCTGGAATAAGTCTGCCTATAATTATGTTTTCTTTGAGCCCACGCAGATAATCTATCTTTCCAGCAACAACAGCTTGTGTAAGAACCCTTACAGTCTCCTGGAAAGAAGCTGCCGAGATAAAGCTCTCCGTGGTAAGGCTTGCTCGCGTGATGCTCAAAAGTAGTGGCTGGAATGTCGCCGGACGACCACCCTGCGCCTGTACTCGTGCGTTCTCCTCGATAACTCTATATCTGTCAACTTGCTCACCTTCAAGGAACTTTGTGTCGCCACCATCGATAATTAGAACTTTGCGAAGCATCTGACGGATTATTATCTCAATGTGCTTGTCGTTTATGGAAACGCCCTGAAATGCGTAAACCTTCTGAATTTCATCGAGAAGGTAATTCATTACTGCTTCCTCACCCTTTATGCGCAGAATGTCATGAGGTATTATCGAACCGTCAGCGAGTTTCTGACCAGCTTCAACATGGTCACCATCCTGAACGAGAATATGCTTACCTCGCGGAATGAAGTACTCCATCACCTCACCCTGGTCACCGTAGATTATGAGGTTAAATCCGGGCTTCTTGGTGGACTCACCGAGGAATTTCACCGTGCCCGTTATCTCAGCTATTATCGCTGGATTCTTAGGTTTTCTCGCTTCGAAAAGCTCGGTAACACGCGGAAGACCACCAGTAATGTCTCTCGTCTTCATTATAGCGCGCAGAAGCTTCGCCAGCGGCTGCCCCGGTTTCACATGCTGACCATTCTTAACGAGTATGTGCGCATCCGTCGGTAGATAATAGGTTGCAATAACCTTGCCGTCCTTCTTTATGAGTACCCTCGGATTGAGCTTCTTTTCCCTGAACTGAATAACAACGAGCTCCCTCGTCATCGTCGCCTCATCGACCATCTCCTTTACCGTTACATCCTCAACTATGTCGACCAGCTCAACTTCACCCTCAACATCGGAAAGAATAGGGTTAATGTAAGGGTCCCATTCGTAGAGAGTATCGCCCTTTTCAACCTCCTGCTGATGTTCCACCATAAGCCTTGCGCCGTAAGGAACCTCATACTTATGTTTAAGCCCTTGCTTATCCGTAAGAATGAGCGCACCAGTTCTATTCATAACAATACCTTTACCTCTTCCTTCCGGGTCAGGCACAACTTTAAGATGACTATACTCTACTTTCCCTGCATAACGCGTGACCAATGCGGTTTGCTCCGTCTCAGCAGCCGCTATTCCACCAATGTGGAATGTCCTCAGCGTAAGCTGGGTTCCAGGTTCACCTATACTCTCTCCAGCTATTATTCCCACTGCTTCTCCGATCGAAACTGGTTGTCTCGTAGCCATGTCCATACCAAAACATTTGGCACAAACTCCCCGACGAGACTCACAGGTAAGAACCGAACGAATTCTCACTGATTCTATCCCTCTGTCCTCGATAAGACGCGCCAGTTCTGGAGTAATGTATTGATTCATCTCAACCAGAATCTCGCCAGTAACAGGGTCGTAAACATCCTCGGCGGCATACCTGCCCATAATCCTATCTCTTAAAGGTATTATAACTTTCTCTCCGTCCTTAAGAGCTCTCCGCTCGATTCCTCGAATGGTACCGCAATCCTCCTCAGTAATGTAAACATCCTGAGCAACATCCACGAGCCTGCGCGTTAGATATCCGGCATCAGCTGTTTTAAGTGCGGTATCAGCTAATCCCTTACGCTGACCATGGCTCGAGATGAAGTACTCTATCATCGTCAACCCATCTCTGAAACTCGAGAGGATGGGGGTCTCAATAATGGTTTGGGCTACCATTCTTTTCTGAGGCTTGCTCATAAGCCCTCTTAGTGCCGAAAGCTGTCTTATCTGGTCCTGGCTGCCTCGCGCTCCTGAATCAACCATCATAGCAAGAGGGTTAAAACCGCCTTTATGTTTCGAAAGTACATCGAATAACGCTTTGGTAATTTGCTCCTGCGTGGACATCCAAACGCTTATCACATTGTTATATCGTTCCTTTTCGGTTATAACACCCTTCTGACGAAGCTCAAGAATCTTCTTTATCTCCTTTCGAGCTTTGGCAATAAGCTTCTCCTTCTCAGGAGGAACTATAAGGTCATCCATACCTATGGATATCGAGCCATTAGTAGCTGCCTCAAAGCCGAACTCCTTAATCCTGTCAAGAAATTCCGCAGTCCTCTTTATGCCAACTATATCATACGCTTCGGATATAAGCTGCTTAAGTGTACTCTTCTTCATAAGCTGATTCCTGAACCCGAGTTCCGGTGGCAGAATGCTGTTGAAAAGAACTCTTCCTACAGTAGTCTCCACATAAGCATGAGGAACCCTTATCGCATGCTCTGTTCCATCCTCGGAAGTTATAGTAACAACTGAATTTCTCTTAATATCCACACTGATATTGAGTTTGACCGTACCTGCAGCTGGAGCCTTTATATCGACATAGTCTATCTCAAACTTCTTCTCTCTTCCTCTCTTCTTTATCCTGCGAGGATACTTAGGAATTCGTGCTATAAGGTCACCCTCGTTCACCTTCATCCCATCCTCGACAACGAAGTGGAACTTCTGAGCTGGCATCCTGACGAAAATCTTCGCATGCACGCCAACAAGACCCTGATCGTAAGCTATAATTGCTTCCTCAGGCGATGAGAATACTTTACCCTCGCCTTTATCGCCAGGTTTCATCTTAGTCATGTAGTATATACCAAGAACCATGTCTTGGCTCGGCGATGCTATAGGACTACCGTTTGCCGGTAAAAGAATGTTGTTCGAAGAAATCATAAGAATGTGGCTTTCGAGTTGTGCTTCAAATCCCAGCGGAACATGAACAGCCATCTGGTCACCGTCGAAATCAGCATTGAACGCGGCACAGACTAAGGGATGTATCTGAATTGCCTTACCCTCCACCAATACAGGATAGAAAGCCTGAATCGAGAGTCTGTGAAGTGTTGGTGCACGGTTTAGCAGCACCGGATGGTCCTTTGTAACCTCCTCGAGAAGGTCCCAGACCTCAGGACGAGCACGCTCGACATACTTTTTAGCTGTCTTAGGATTCTGCGTTATACCTTTCTCCTCAAGCTTCCTTATCAAGAATGGCTTGAAAAGTTCGAGCGCCATAGTCTTGGGAAGTCCGCATTGCCAGATTTTAAGGTTAGGGTTAACAACTATAACTGCTCTTCCCGAGTAATCAACTCGCTTACCGAGAAGGTTTTGGCGGAACCTGCCTTGCTTGCCCCTCAGGAAGTCCGAGAGCGACTTAAGTGGTCTTTTGTTCTGTCCTCTTACCGCAGTGGTAACCTTACCATTCTCTATAAGCGCATCCACCGCTTCCTGAAGCATTCTCTTTTCGTTGCGCAGTATAACCTCAGGAGCCTGTATCTCTATAAGCTTTTTGAGTCTGTTGTTCCTGTTGATAAGCCTTCTATACAAATCGTTAAGGTCCGATGTAGCAAACCTTCCGCCTTCAAGTGGGATTAACGGTCTAAGCTCTGGTGGCAATACCGGTATAACCTCAAGAACCATCCATTCGGGTCTGTTGCCAGATAGCCTGAAAGCCTCGACTACTGAAAGTCTTTTAAGCAAAATCTTTCTCTGCTGCTCGGTTTTCTCAAGATTTATTTTTGAGCGCAGTTCGGCAGCAATCTCATCAAGTTTTATTTGCTGAAGAAGTTTCTTTATTGCGGGAGCACCCATCATCGCCTCGAACTCAAGCCCCTTGGCCTTAAGCTCCCTGTATTCCTGCTCTGAGAGAAGCTGCTTGTATTTCAGGCCTGTAACCGCTGGGTCACCAGGGTCAGTAACTATGTAGCTCTCGTAGTAGATTATCTGGTCAAGCTGAGTATACGAAAGTCCGAGAAGTGTTCCTATGTATGAGGGTGTTGTTCTCACATACCATATGTGGGTTACTGGAACTGCAAGCTCAATGTGTCCCATTCTCTCACGCCTGACGCGCGAATGGGTAACCTCAACACCGCAGCGGTCGCACACAACACCTTTGTATCGGCTACCTTTATACTTCCCGCATGCACACTCAAAATCCCTTACGGGACCAAAGATTTTTTGACAGAAAAGACCATCATTTTCAGGCTTAAAAGTCCGATAGTTTATTGTCTCAGGGCGAGTAACCTCGCCATAGCTCCACGAACGAATAGTGTCAGGGCTTGCAAGCCTGACCTGAATAGCCGTAAATTTCTGTGCCTCATCCTTTTTGTCCTTTATTGCGAATTGCACTGGCATAATTTATCACCCCCAGTAGAGGGATTAATGTTTATTCTATTCCTTCTTCTTCCTTAGTTAAAAGTCTTACATCTATGCAAAGTGCTTGCAATTCTTTAACAAGCACATTAAATGACTCTGGGATGCCCGGTTCGGGCGGATTCTCACCTTTAACTATCGCATTATAAATTTTCGTCCTACCCTGAACATCGTCAGACTTTATGGTGAGCATCTCCTGAAGCGTATATGCCGCACCATATGCCTCGAGCGCCCAGACCTCCATCTCACCGAACCGCTGCCCGCCGAATTGTGCCTTACCGCTTAAAGGCTGCTGTGTAACCAAGCTGTATGGTCCGATTGAACGCGCGTGAATCTTATCATCAGCAAGGTGTATAAGTTTCATGACATACATATAGCCCACAGTAACGGGTTCGGGGAAAGGCTCACCTGTTCGACCATCGTAAAGTATTACTTTTCCGCTCGGGTCTTTGCCTACTTTTTTAAGTTCCTCCTTTATCTCCTCAACCGTTGCACCATTGAATACAGGAGAAGCACAATACAGTCCCTGCTCTTTCATCGCCCAGCCAAGGTGAGTCTCAAGAATCTGTCCGATGTTCATTCTCGATGGCACACCAAGAGGATTAAGAATTATGTCAACTGGCGTTCCATCCTCAAGATATGGCATGTCCTCTATCGGCACTATTATCGAAACAACACCTTTGTTTCCATGCCTTCCAGCCATCTTGTCTCCTACAGAGATTTTGCGCTTCATCGCGACATTAACCTTAACAAGCTGTATCGTTCCCGGCGGCAGCTCGTCTCCTCTTATTATCTTGTCTCTATCGAGAAGGTAAGCTTCTTCAGCAGTCTTTATAAGCTCCTCAGCCTGTGCGAGAATCTTTTTCACTCTGACATTGATGGTCTCATCATCGGTCCATTCAGATTCAGGTGCCACATCATCAATGTTAAGCATTGACGCTGCACGCTTGGATATGCGTGCCCCAGGCTTTATCAACGGCTTGCCCGTAGTAGCAGAAATAATGTTCTTGGCTCTATGGTCCACTATTATCTCGCGAATCTTTTTGTCACGCTTGGCTTTAATCTGCGCAACTTTCTCGTTAAATTCCTGTTCAAGCTTCTTGAGAAGGTCTTTCTCACGCCTTCGACCTTTGTGGTAACCTCTTCTTGAGAGCAATAGTGTGTCTATAACAACACCCTTTATTCCCGGTGGAACTCTTAGCGATGTATCCTTAACATCACCCGCTCTCTCTCCGAATACTGCTTTAAGTAGCCTCATTTCGGGGGTTAATTCGGTCTCGCCTTTAGGAGTTACCTTACCAGCAAGAATGTCGCCACTCTCAACATGAGCACCGACCCTTACTATCCCATTTTCGTCAAGGTCTTTAACCGCATCTGCGCTGACACTTGGAAGCTCACGCGTTAGTTCCTCCGGTCCAACCTTGGTCTCTCTGACCTGCATGTCGAAGTCCTCGATGTGAACCGAGGTATAAACATCATCTCTAACGAGCCGCTCGGAAATAATAACGGCATCCTCGAAGTTATAACCATGCCATGACATAAAAGCGACGAGTACATTTCTTCCCAGCGCGAGCTCGCCGTATTTGGTAGCCACGCCATCCGCTATTATTTGACCAGCTTCCACCTTCTCGCCCGGCTTCACAAGTGGCCGCTGGTTTATCATTGTGTTCTGGTTAGTCCTCTTAAATTTTACGAGAGGATAAACATCGTAATCGTCAACAAGCGAGTCCTCGTCTACATGCTCCTTTTCGGGCTCTATTTCTATAACTTTCGAATCAACTCTTCTAACAATCCCTGGCCTTTTGGCTATAACCACAACACCCGAATCCACGGCAGCTTTAAGCTCGAGTCCCGTGCCGACAATAGGTGGCTCCGTGAAAAGAAGCGGCACCGATTGCCTCTGCATGTTTGACCCCATAAGTGCTCGGCTTGCGTCGTCGTGCTCAAGAAATGGTATCAACGCAGCAGTTATCCCAACGAGCTGCGCTGGTGACACATCCATAAAGTCAACATCTTCCGCTCTTACCTCAACTATGTCGCCCCGTCTTCTTGCAACGACTATGTCCGGTATTATCCTGCCATTCTCATCAACAGGTGTTCCTGCCTGTGCTATAATGTATTGGTCCTCGTCGGTTGCCGTAAGATAAACTACTTCGTTTGTAACAACTCTATTAACTACCCTTCTATATGGAGTCTCTATAAAGCCGAACTCATTTATTCTTGCATATGTGGCCAAGGATGTTATGAGACCGATGTTCTGACCCTCAGGGGTTTCTATCGGGCAAAGTCTACCGTAATGCGTGTAATGAACATCTCTTACTTCAAAGCCCGCTCGCTCACGGCTGAGACCACCTGGTCCAAGTGCTGAAAGTCGCCTCTTGTGTGTCAGCTCTGCTATAGGGTTCGTCTGGTCCATAAACTGGGAAAGCTGAGACGAACCGAAGAACGAATTTATAACCGCCGAAACTATCCTCGCATTTATTAGGTCACTCGGAGTCATCGTCTCAATGTCCTTAGTGCGCATCCTTTCCCTAACAGTCCGAGCCATTCTTGCAAGCCCCACGCGTATCTGGTTACCCAGAAGCTCACCTACAGACCGCGCGCGCCTGAGACCAAGATGGTCGATATCGTCTATGTGTCCCTTACCGTGGCGAAGCTGGATAAGATAGCGGGCGGTAGCTATGAAGTCCTCTTTGGTAAGACGCCTCTCGTCTGGAGGTATGTTAAGCCCAAGTCTCTTGTTGAACTGATACCTGCCAACATCGCCAAGGTCAAACCTTTTATAGTTGAAAATGTATTCATTCAAGATGGTGTCTTCCTCGCCCGGCTCAACCGTTCCGCCAGGTTTTATCCCAGAGTATATCTCGCGAACGGCTTCAAGCTTGTTTGTAGTCTGGTCCACTTTTAGTGTGTTGAATATAACGGGAACCATACGAGGAAATTCGGGTATCACGACACGGATTTTCTTAACACCATGTTTCCTAAGTCTCTCTATATCCTCCTTGGTTACGACCGTGCCTATATCGAGGAGAATCTCGCCGGTTTCCTCATCAACAACTGCTTCCGCGCAGTAAGCACCTATTGCCTTCTTGCTGCTTTTATCGTTTGAAATGCTTATCTCGTCTATTTTATGGAAGAGCGATATTATCTCGGTATCGGACTCATAGCCAAAAGCCCTGAGAAGTGTGGTTAGCGGAACTTTCTTTCTCGAGGAAATAATAACATGCAACACATCGCGGACATCGAACCTTATCTCAAGCCACGAACCGTGAAGCGGAATCATTCGTGCGGAATAAAGCCTCTTTCCATTAGGATGAATGGTCTCATCGAAAAACACTCCCGGCGAACGATGAAACTGAGTGACCACAACCCTTTCGGAACCATTTATAATGAATGTTCCCTTGTCGGTCATCAGCGGCAACTCGCTGAAATAGACATCATCTTCACGGATTTCCTTAACCTTCCGCTCGCCGTCCTCGCCCTTTTCATACTTTATCAGCCTTAGCTTAACCCTTAACGGTATCGCATATGTAAGACCTCGTGTTTTGCACTCCTCGACAGTATACCTTGGTCTGCCAAGCTCATAGGAGACGAATTGAAGCTCGTATTTTCCGTAAACATCCTCGATAGGAAAGGCGTCTAAAAACACAGCCTGAAGTCCTTTAGGCTCTCTTTTTTCGGGCGGCACATCTCTCTGAAGAAAATTACGATACGAGTCAAGCTGCACCGAAAGCAGGTTAGGCATTTCGATAACAGGCTTGACCTTCTCAAATGACTTTCTTTTTATTATTGGTTTTACCTTCATAGCGTGCCTTACCTCACATTTTAATTTTTCTTAAAATATATTTCTCAGAGGGCAC
The DNA here is from genome assembly GCA_021159335.1 of bacterium. Classification (NCBI taxonomy): domain Bacteria; species bacterium. Next base: position 13,568 of record JAGGRZ010000080.1, on the reverse strand, counting down.
CCACAGATATCATGGGCGCCCTCCAAACAGTTTTCTCGCGAGTTCGCAAGCTTACTTTATCTCCACACCAGCGCCGACAGCTTCAAGCTTCGCCTTTATCTCCTCAGCTTCCTGCTTGGACACATTTTCCTTTATCGGCTTTGGCAGCTCACCCTCGACGAAAGCCTTAGCCTCTCTCAGTCCGAGCTTCGTTATAGCACGCACCTCTTTTATAACCTGTAGTTTTTTGTCGCCAACACTCGTTAGATATACGGTGAACTCGGTCTTTTCCTCTTCCTTAGGAGCAGCCTCAGCACCAGCAGCAGCGGGCGCCGCAGCAACGGCAACGGGTGCAGCTGCCGACACCCCGAACTTCTCCTCAAGAGCCTTAACCAACTCAGCAAGCTCGAGAACTGTCAGCTTCTCAATCTGCTCAACCACATTCTGTACATTCTGACTCAATTCCATGATTTTCCTCCTATTTTTTATTGTTTCTTTCTTTTTTCCTCGCCGTTAAGCGAAAAACTTCTCGTTCCTTCGTTTTACTTACGCAAAAAAGCTTGCTAACACAAAATTTTACGACTGCCTTTTAGCGAGTTGGTCGATCTGGGTTACCAGACCACGCAAAAGTCCTGAGAGTGCGAAGACAAGCCCATAAATCGGACTGCTTAGCGAGCTTACAACTTTAGCCTTAATCTCCTCAACTGACGGCATCGAGGCAAGCCTTTCGAATTCCTCCTTGGGGAGAAGTTCCCCACCGTATATTATAGCTTTTATCTGAGGTTTTTCCAGTTCTTCTCTGAAATCCTTTATTATCTTCGCAGGAGTTATTGGGTCATCTTTGCTCAATATAAGAGCTGTCATTCCTGTCAGAATATTTTGGTTTATCGGCGGCAATCCTAATTTTTCTCTCGCAATTCTTATGAGAGTATTTTTAGCAACGCGAAGCTTTGCGTTTTTCTCTTTGAGGCTGCGGCGAAGTTTAGTCATCTGCTCAACATTGAGACCCTGATAATCCGCAAAGAAAACCACATTGTATTCCTTAAAATCGTATACTAAATCCTCAACGATTTTTTCTTTCTGCTTCCTGAGCATAACAGACTCCTTTTATTTGATAAATTCAGTAAGGTCTACTTTTATTCCGGGTCCCATCGTCGACGAAACGCTAATGTTCCTGACATATTGACCTTTTACTGCCGGTGGTCTTGCCGCAATAACAGCATTAATAAGAGCACGCGCATTTTCCTCAAGCTTCTCTACATCGAACGATACCTTTCCTATGGGTGCATGAATATTGCCTGCCTTATCAACCCTGAATTGTATTTTCCCTGCTTTGGCTTCCTTAACGGCTTTCGCTACATCCTTGGTTACGGTTCCCACCTTAGGGTTTGGCATAAGTCCTCTCGGACCGAGAATCTTCCCTAATCTTCCCACCAGACTCATCATGTCAGGAGTAGCTATAGCTACATCAAAATCGGTCCATTCCTCCTTCTGGATTTTTTCCACCAACTCCTCAGCGCCAACGAAATCTGCACCTGCTTCTTCCGCTTGTTTTGCTGCCTCTCCTTTCGCAAAAACGAGAACTCTAACTTTTTTCCCTGTTCCATGTGGAAGAACCACTGTCCCACGCACCATCTGGTCAGCATGTCGTGGGTCAACATTAAGCCTAATTGCCATGTCAACAGTCTCGTCAAATTTGGCGTATGCCAACTCTTTAACCAGCTCAAGCGCCTCTCGTAAAGGATAAGGCTTATGCTTATCGTACTTCTCAAGTACTGCTACATATTTTTTCCCGCGTTTTGTCATCGCTCCTCCTTTGAGCTCCCACATTATACGGCGTGGTCACCATGTTTAATCGACTATCTCGATTCCCATAGACCTCGCGGTGCCAGCCACTATTTTCATTGCGACTTCGATATCATCCGTGTTAAGGTCACTTAGCTTTTTCTCCGCCACCTGTCTAAGTTGCTCGCGTGTTATCCTTGCCACCTTCTGCCTGTTGGGCTCACCAGAACCTTTTTCTATTTTAGCAATCTTCCTGAGAAGGTCAGATGTAGGCGGTGTTTTCGTCTCGAAAGTGAACGAGTGGTCCGAATAGACATAGAGAATAACTGGTATGATGTAGTCGCCCATATTGGCTGTTTTCGCGTTAAACTGCTTGCAGAACTCTGGAATGTTAATCCCAGTTGGACCCAGCGCAGGTCCTACAGGTGGCGCTGGCGTGGCTTTCCCCGCCGGAATATGGAGCTTTATCTTCCACTTTATTTGTTTCTTTTTTGCCATATTTAAGTCTCCCTCCTTTATTAATTAAAAAACACTCCATAAAACGAGTGTGGGGGAAAATTGTTTTCGGTATCTATTTTTTCTCCTCTTTTATCTGCAGATAATCGACATCCACAGGGGTCAGGCGTCCAAAAATGGAGACCATAACTTTTACTTTTCCTCGCTCCTTGTTGACCTCGCGAACGATACCAGTAAAATCCTTAAACGGACCATCTATAACTCTAACCAAATCACCCTCAGAGAACGGTATTTCAACCTTTTGAACCTCCTTTGCTTTCTCGCCTTTTCTTAGTATAGCTTCCACTTCCTCGGGCTGAAGCGGCACCGGCACACCACCGGCTGTAATAAAGCCCGTAACATTAGGCACACTCCTTATAAAAGCCTCGGTATCTTTGTTCAAAACCATGTGAATCAGAATGTAGCCCGGGAAAAACTTCTTGGCTATAGTTCGCCGTCTGCCCTGCCGCATTTCGACAACCTCTTCAGTGGGAATAAACACCTCAAGTATCAAATCCTGCAGCCCTTTTTCCTCTACCGTATTCTCGATGTACCGCTTTACCTTCTCCTCTTGCCCTGAAAGAGTGTGCACAACATACCATTTGGCGTCAGGATGTTCCTTCACAGGCTTGGTTGCCTCTTTGCTCTCCACATTTGTTTTTGCTTCCTCGACCATTTTATTATTACGGTAACACTGCTGAGATTATTTTCGAAAATACCCAATCCACGATACCAATGAAAAATGCCAACAAAAGCGTCGTGGCTATAACTGCGACAGTAAGACCAGCAAGCTCCTGCCGCGATGGCCACCTTACCTTTTTGAACTCAAGAAAACTTTCCCTAATAAATTGTTTTATTTTTTTCATACTCTCACCCTTCATCAACAAAATCAGGCCTGGAGGGACTCGAACCCCCAGCCCTCGGTTTTGGAGACCGATGCTCTACCACTTGAGCTACAGGCCTTTCAAAATTCATAATAAAGATTAATTTTTGTTTTTTGTCAACATTTTTTTGAAAAAATTTTCTTATTTCCTTTACTCAAAAATTTTTATCACTAAATTATATCATAATTGGAATAAGGAGGTCTTATCATGAATGTATTACTCATATCACCGAAATGGAAAAGTGCCTATGGCTCTCTAAATATCTTCCTTCCACCACTTGGATTGATGTACATTGCAGGCTTGTTAAGACAAAACGGGCATAATGTCAGGATAATTGATGAGAACATTGAACCAATTGATTACGATGAATTTAAGGAATACGACCTTGTAGGCATAAGCTCCGACACATGTCGCTACCCAGAAGCAGTCAGCCTCGCCCAAGAGGCCAAAAAAAGAGGGAAAATAGTCGTTATGGGCGGCTTTCATACGACATTTCTCGACGACGATGCGATAAAAACTGGTTTCGTCGATTGCGTGGTAAGAGGCGAAGGCGAGGAGATAATGGTTCAAATAGCTGAAGCTCTTGAGGATGGGCGAACATTCAACGACATTCCAGCGATAACCTACAAGGAAAAAAGTAAGATAGTAAGAAATCCAGGATTAGGGATAGTTGAAAACCTCGACAAGCTTCCTTATCCAGCGAGAGACCTTATAAAAACGGACAAATATCCTACTACTGTTGCCGGGAAGAAAGCCACATCAGTTCTAACATCTCGAGGCTGCCCATTCGATTGTTCTTTCTGCGCGGTGACAAAGTTTTCAGGAAGAAAATGGCGTGCACGCTCCGCTAAAAGCATCGTTGACGAAATCCAGACGATACTCAAGAAAGGTTGGGCAAAAGCCATTGTATTTGTCGACGATAATTTCACATTAAGCGTGAAACGAGTGAAGGAAATATGCCGCCTCATAAAGGAAAGAGCTTTAAAATTCCCGTGGTGGTGCATGTCGCGAGTCGACACATTGGTGGAAAACCCCGATATGGTTGAGGAAATGGCATCAGCTGGCTGCAAAACAGTATTCCTTGGACTTGAAAGCGGCAATGAAGACACACTTGAGGATTTTAACAAAAAAATCTCAACTAACATCTCCGAGAAAGCCGTCAATCTATTGCGGAAGTTTGGTATAACGCCGTATGGCAGTTTTATAATAGGTGCACTCGGCGAAACAAAGGAAAGCATCCTTAAGACAATCGAGTTCAGCAAAAAGCTAAAGCTTGACATAAGCCAATTTTCCATACTAACACCTTTTCCTGGAACAGACCTTTTCAACTCGATAAAGGAACGAATAGTTGAGCGGGATTGGTCAAAGTTTGACGCGCTGCATCTCGTATTTAAGCACGACAAACTAAGCAGGAAGCAGGTTCACAAACTTTTGGTAAAGGCATATGCCAGCTTCTATTCTCAACCGAGGATAATATTCAAATTTTTCAAAGATATATTAAGAGGTAAATTCAAATTTCTCTCCGGATTAAAGATATTCTTCAGATTTCTTGGCGCTGGAATAGTCCGCATATTCTACCCCAGTAAAATTGATTAGCAATTTAGCTTATTTACGATAAATTCTTCGCTATATCTGCATCGAAACTTGGCGGTAAAGGAGGTAAAATGTCCAAACTTCGAGTTGCCTTAGCACAAATAAATACTCTCGTGGCCGACTTCGATGGCAACGGCAAAAAAATAATAGATTACACAAAAAAGGCAGCGCAAAAAGGTGCTGACATAATCGCATTTCCCGAGCTGGCATTGTGCGGATATCCGCCCGAGGACTTACTTTTCCAAAGCTGGTTCCTTGAAAAAGCTAAAGCAACCATAAACTCAATAGCAAACCAAACAAAGAACACTAACATAATAATAATTATCGGATACCCAGAATGGAGCGAGGATGTTTACAATTCAGCAGCTATAATCTACAAAGGCAAAATCGTTGACAACTACAGGAAACTATTTCTTCCTAATTATGCTGAATTCGACGAAAAGAGATACTTCACACCGGGGAAAAGAATAACAGTTTACAAAACCAATGACTTCAGGTTTGGCGTGGGGATATGCGAGGATATCTGGCACCCCGACGGTCCCATAGGTCCACAGGTTTTAGTCGGGAATGCAGATATAATCATCAACATAAATGCCTCCCCATACTTCCGCGGTAAAAACGAGATAAGAAGAAAGATGGTAAGCACAAGGTCCTTCGACAACGCTGTAGCTGTGTGCTACTTAAATTGCATTGGTGGGCAGGATGAACTCGTTTTCGACGGTCAATCGTTTGCTACGGATGCATTCGGAAAAATAATCGCTTCAGCACAAGCATTCGAGGAAGAGTTGCTATTCATCGACTTCGACCTTAGCGACCTTTACAAGCAAAGATTGCTTGTTCCAAGAATTCGAGACAGAAAATTTGTTCAGACTCAAAAGTTGCCCAATGTGGAAACAGTGGAGGTTGATTTCTCGCTTAATGAAAAAAGCGATGCCATCCAAAACAAAGTAGCACCACTACTGAGGGAAGAGGAAGAAGTCTGGTTTGCTCTGGTTACCGGTCTAAGAGATTATACTTTAAAAAATGGATTCAAAAGCGTGGTTCTTGGGCTTTCCGGAGGAATTGATTCCGCAGTCGTCGCGACCATAGCTGCGGATGCGCTGGGTTCGGAAAATGTTTATGCGCTTTTCATGCCTTCACGGTTCACATCATCACAAAGTTACAACGACGCGAAAAAGCTTGCTGAAAGCCTTGGTATAAAGTTCAAAGTGGTGGAGATAGAACCACTTTTCAAAAAGTACCTCGAATACCTTGAGCCTCACTTTGAGGGCAAACCCTTTGACATAACGGAGGAAAACATCCAAGCGCGCATAAGAGCTAATATTTTGATGGCATTCTCGAACAAATTCGGCCACCTTGTGCTTGCTACAGGCAACAAAAGCGAGTTAAGTGTAGGGTATGCCACCCTTTACGGCGATATGGTGGGCGGTTTCGCGGTAATAAAAGATGTGCCAAAAACTCTCGTGTGGAAACTCGCACGATGGCGAAACGAAAAAGAGGGGAAAGAGCTTATTCCTGAGTCAATAATAACCAAACCACCATCAGCCGAGCTTAAGGAAAACCAGCTTGACACCGATACTCTTCCGCCTTACGAAACGCTCGATAGGATAATCGAACTTTACATAGAAAAAGAGCACTCCGAAGACGAAATAGTGGAAAAGACAGGTCTCCCCAGAGAATTTGTTAGGCGAGTTATACGAATGATCGACTCCGCCGAATATAAACGAAGACAAGCCGCACCCGGGATAAAAATAACCCAAAGAGCGTTCGGTAAAGAGCGAAGAATGCCGATAACAAGAAAAAAGTAGCGACACGCAATGACGAAGCTCAAGCTTGAAAAGGACTATAGGCGATTTCTCGACCCGACGACTCTCGCGAAAATAGGTAACCTCGAACTTATAGCAAGGCTTGTGGTGGAGGGATTCCTCGTTGGGCTTCATAAAAGCCCATATCATGGTTTTTCGGTTGAATTCGCTGAATACAGGCAATACAACCCCGGTGACCCGCCAAAATCCATCGACTGGAAAGTATACGCGAGAACAGACAAGTTCTTCGTAAAGGAATACGAAGAGGAAACAAACCTTAAAGCATACATACTGCTTGATAAAAGCGGCTCCATGGGATTCTCCTACGGTGGCAGGATAACGAAACTTGAATACGGCAGATTTCTTGCCGCTGCGCTTGCATACCTTATGATAAAGCAGAAGGACGCGGTCGGGTTACTTACATTTGACGAGAAACCAGACACAGTCGTACCGGCTTCGATGACCCGTGTGCAGTTTATGGAACTTTTGAAAATTCTCGACAGAACAAGATGCAGCAATAAGACGCGTATAAATACCACTTTCCCTGCGCTGGCGGAGCGCATCAAGCGAAGAGGGCTAATAATCCTTATCTCAGACCTTCTTGACGAACCCGAAAACATAGTCTCAGCCCTAAAACAATTTCGCCACAGAAAAAACGAAGTGATAGTCTTCCATATCCTTGACCCCGTCGAAATAAACTTCGACTTCAACGAAGAACTTCAGCTTCTCGACCTCGAGCGGAACAAACTAATGTCGGTACAGCCTTGGCTTATTCGCGAGGATTACCAGAAAGCTGCGAAAAAATTTTTCAATGAGCTCAAATACCGTTGCCATGAACTCGGCGTTGACTACAACTTAATGACCACCGACATACCGTTTGATATGGCTCTTATAGCATACCTGCACAAAAGGCAACGACTTTATTGAGGCAAAATTGAAGCTGACGCACAAATTAAAAAAAAAAAGCGGGCTATCCGCAAGCCCGCTTACGGCAAATCATAAATAAATGATGACCAACTTTTAATCACCATCGTCTATCTGCGCCCTCTGAAGTTTCCCGGAGAAATCGATGTAGATGGTCTTCCATTCGGTAAATATCTCGTATACCGTCCAGCCACCTTCGCGATGACCATTGCCAGTATTTTTGACACCGCCGAACGGGAGATGACACTCAGCACCTATGGTCGGAGCATTAACATAAGTTATACCTGCCTCGAAATCTCTTGCTGCGCGCATGGCGTAAAGCAGATTTTCTGTGTAGATCGCGCTCGAAAGCCCATAGGTAGAGTTATTCAAAAGCTCAACTCCCTCTTCAAATGTCTTGAATTTTACCACTGACAGCACAGGTCCAAAAATCTCTTCCTGGAATATGCGCATCTCCGGCCTAACATCGATGAAAACGGTTGGTTTGTAAAACCAGCCTTTGGCAAGGTCTCCTTCTTTTGCGGGTTCTCCGCCTATTATAAGCTTCGCACCTTCTTTCTTACCAATTTCAACATAACTGTGAACCGTCTGAAGCTGCTTTTCATTTATTAGCGGTCCTACATCCACGCTCTCATCGAGTCCATTACCGAGCTTAAGTTTCTTTATAGCTTCAACGAGCATGTCGATGAACTTGTCGTGAATGGGCTCATGAAGCAGGAGTCTGCTGGTTGCGGTGCACCTTTGACCGGTTGTGCCAAACGCACCCCACAAAACCCCATCGAGCGCAAGCTCAAGATTAGCGTCCTCCATTATCATCACGGCATTTTTCCCACCAAGTTCAAGAGAAACCTTCTTAAGATGTCTGCCCGCTCTCTCGGCTATATCTCTTCCGACCTCAACTGAGCCCGTGAAGGAAATAATTTTTACATCCGGGTGCTCGACGAGAGGTATGCCTACTTTGCTTCCGCTTCCGAAAACTACGTTTACGACTCCGGGCGGCAATCCTGCTTCCTCCATAAGTTTCACCATTTTATAAACTGTGTAAGGTGTGTCTGTAGCGGGTTTTATTACCACCGTATTGCCCGACACTATGGCAGGAAACATTTTCCATGCGGGTATAGCAGACGGGAAATTCCAAGGGGTTATAAGCCCGGCGATTCCAACGGGAACGCGCATCGTGTATGCTACTTTATTCGGCAGCTCCGACGGAACGAACGGTGCGAAAAGCCTTCTCGATTCGCCCTCCGCGTAGAATGCCGTATCTATGGCTTCCTGCACATCCCCGCGGGTTTCCTCGATTACTTTCCCCATCTCTCGTGTCATATCACGGGCTATTTCCTCCTTATGCTCGACGAGAAGTTCTCCTATTCTGCGCATTATTTTCCCTCTCTGGGGTGCGGGCACGAGGCGCCATTCGCGATAAGCTTCCTTTGCAGCCGCTACTGCTTTCTCCACATCCTCGGGACCTGAGCGCGGAAAAAGCCCTATAACCTCGTCCCAATCCGCTGGATTACGATTCTCGGTCCACTCGCCAGTAGAAGGCTCAACCCATTTGCCTCCAATGTAATTCAAAAACTTCTCCGCCATCTCTCCTCCTTTTTTATTTGATTTAAGGTTCTGGAAAATCTAACACAGCATTATATCACGGTCAACAAGTTTGAAATTTCGAACCAAAAATTTTAGGAAACGAGGAAAAGAGCATTATTTTTGTTAATATTTTTGCAATTTTCTTTGCAGCACGACAAAAAATGATTATAATAATAAGTAAATCATAAAATAGGGGGAAGGTATGAAGTTTGCCTTAACAATTTCTTTAGCGATTATCAGTTTAATTTATGCACAACATAGCATTACACCTCAGGTTATGGACAACGGCGGTGGCAGAGCCGAGATTCATTCCGTAGGGTTGCTCTCATCGATAGGGCAATCGGTTATTTCAACGACATCCTCAGGACGGCTATCGATTCAAACTGGATTCATACAGATAATGCCCTACCCCACCGGAATATTTGAGCCACCAAGCTCAGGAAAACTTCCTGAAAAAGCCTATCTAAGCGAATTCCACCCAAATCCGTTCAACAGCGTGACGAACGCTACAATTTACCTGCCAGCTCCCAGCAATGTTAAGGTATCGGTATTCGACATCACCGGTAAAAGAATTATTGAAAAGGAAGCCAAGGGTGTCAGCGGCACATTCTCTATTACTCTATCGATGCCTCAGAGCGCGCCCTCCGGGATTTACAGTTACATTGTGCAAGCTAATGGCATCAGGTGGACAGGGAAAATAGCATACCTTAAATGAAAACAAAAACGCAAGAAAAACAAAAAAGGAGGATATCATGAGAAAGGTTTTGGTTATTGGTTTTATTTTGTTTTCGCTGGTCTGTTATGCACAAATTCCGCGTCTTATTTCGTATCAGGGCAAACTTCTGATAAACGGTCAGACAGCACCGGACTCGACATATACGGTAACATTTTCCCTTTATGACGACCCCGATATGGGCACTATACTATGGACTGAAACGCATACCGTAACAACCAAAAACGGTATATTCAGTGTTCTTCTCGGCGAAACGACACCTTTCCCTACTACGCTTGACTTCTCGGAAAGTTATTGGCTCGGGATAACCGTTGCTGGCTCACCTGAGATGAGACCACGCTACCGGCTTACTACATCTCCTTACGCGTTCCGTGCTGATATAGCCAACGCAGTCGACTGGACTGACATAACATCAATGCCACCGGGATTCGCCGATGGTGTGGACAACATTGGAAACGATTCGCTCGACGACCTCTCAGACAATTCCATTGCCGACCTTTCGGATGTGGCGGTACCGGCAACCATACCACCGGGAAAAGTCCTAAAATGGAACGGGACCAATTGGTATCCCGCGGATGACATAGCAGGCGGTGGTATAGACACCATAATAGCTACCGCTGGACTTTCCGCTGGCGGGACAGGAACCGGAACCATAGTCATAGGGATTGCGCCGTCAGGCGTTACCGAGGACAGGATAGCCAACAGCGCGATTACTACGCCGAAAATAGCTGACAACGCAGTTACCACATCCAAAATAGCCGATAATGCCGTTACAGAGGACAAAATCGCTACCGCTTCCGTAACATCATCCAAGATTGCGAACAACGCCATAACCACAGGCAAGATAGCCAATGGCGCTGTTACATTAGCCAAGTTGAGCACATACGGCGGGACCGGAGGACAGGTTCCGAAGATAGTCGGCGGCTCGGTAGTCTGGTCAGATGATGACATAGGACTTACATCGGTAACCACGGATGGTTCACTAACCGGGAATGGCACAAGAAGCGGCCCCCTTGCGATAGCCGATGATTTTCCATTCGCTACGGTTGGCGAAATAGCTGGACCATCATTTGAAGTTACCCGTGCAAACAATTTCCTAACATTCGCTGAGGGCTTCGGTGTCAGGATAGATGTAGCTCCGACATCCCACATAGTAACCATTTCCATGGTAGGAACCACAGGAGTTGCTAATATTGACGCTGGCGACGGACTTTCAGGCACTGACCTTACCGGTCCTCATGCTCATCTCGCAGTGAATGTCGATAATGCGACGATAGAGATAGTTAACGACACTCTACGAGTACGAAACGATGGAATAGGTGAGGCTCAGATATCGCGCGGCGTGAGACTTTCGCACTTCAGGAACGACCTCCATTTCCTGAGCAAGGACAGCATTGGCGATGGGCTTACATTCGTTGGTGGCAGGCTTTCTGTAGATTTTGGTGGCGTGGGAGTTGCTACCACGGTATCCCGCAGCGACCACACCCACACGCTTCAGCTCGACGGTGCTGTAACAGGAGTGGGAGTAGTCTCGGGAATAATAACAACAGACCTCGCCAACAATGTCGTGAACACGGACAATATAGTCGACAGCGCGGTCACAACCGACAAACTGGCTGACGGTGCGGTGACAACTGAGAAAATAGCGGATGGAGCCATAACGATTGATAAAATGGCAAACCGCTCCGTGGGCAACATGCAACTTTGCGACTACATAGTCACCACAAACAAGCTATCCAACAACGCAGTTACGGCGGAAAAAATTGACGCGGGACCCTACACGCACGGCGAGTGCCTGAAAGTGGATAGCTTAGGAAACCTCTACTGGGACACCGACGAGATAGGATTGACGGGAACGGGAGCTACCAATCATCTCGCAAAGTGGGATTCAGGAAACCTTGGCTGGAGCATCGTTCAAGAGGACAGCAGCATAGTTGGTACTGCGGTCGGCGTTGGGGACATAACCTACAATAACAGGTTCTCCGTGCATGCACCGTACTCGTTCGATGTAGCGGTAGGCGTCTATGGTCCAAGAGGTATTTTCTCGTACGCATACTCAAGCGATGACAGCGTTTACTCCATCGAGGGCAGACTTTCCTCACTAACAAGGTCACTCATAGGATATAGAAAAGACAGCATGCTCTACGGCATCTATAGCATAGGCGAAACCTACGGCGGATTTTTCGTGAACGGCCGCCGCACCAGCTCTTTTGGGTTTATGGGCGGGGTTTTTGGCAACGACACCGTTGGTGGTTACGCACAATACGACAGCAACAAATATGTTGTGCTTGGCAACAAAATGATAACAGTTTACGCCGTCAATAATTTTGACAGTTCGGATGCAGCTGGTGGAAAATTCGTCTTAAAATCAACAGCAGATGGTTGCGGGGTTATCGGTGTGTCTGATAGCGTCGAGGGTAGTGGAAACGGCGGTTGTTTCAGGGGTGGTCATATGGGCGTTAAAGGGTTCGCGGACCTGACCGGAACGAGTGGAGTAAACCACATAGGTGTCTATGGCTACGCTGCAAACGGAGCAGGATTTAATTATGGCGTTTACGGCTATAGTTCTGGTGGCGCAGGTGGTGCTGGAGTTTATTATTCAGGCGGATTGGCTGGGTCGGGAACGAAAAGTGCGGTCGTAAGAACAAGCGACGGTCGCCCAGTTAGGGTTTATTGTCAGGAATCCCCTGAAAATTGGTTTGAGGATTTCGGCTCTGGAAAGATAATCAACGGACACGCTCGCATCAATCTGCCCGACGACTTCCGAGACATCGTAACAATAAACGAGACTTACCCGATGAAGGTATTCATTACAGCCACAACTCCCGTTAATGGTTCGTTCTCAATAAAGAAAGACGAAAAGGGATTCGATGTTTACTTCACGCCTCAGCCGGTAGTTGTATCGGGAATGGTGAGATTGAAGGACGGAGCAGCAAGGGTCGAATTCCCGGATTGGTTCAGGAAAATTGCCTCCGATAAAGTCCCGAATGTTACCGCTACACCTGTTGCGGACTGTAACGGCGTGTTTATCGAGAACATAGACTCAAAAGGTTTCACAATCAAAGAGCTATCGAGCGGGAAATCCGATGCGCTAATAAGCTGGGTAGCAGTCATTGCTCCCGACATGCCCAAGGAGATCGAATTCGATTGGAGAGTAGTGGCAAAAAGAAAGGGATTTGAACAACTCAGACTTGAGGAATTCAAGGCGGCTTATATGGACCCTTATCTGTTCCCTGACATCGACGATGTCCCGATGCAATACCGTGCGGAATGGATAATGCTCCATCCTAAAAGTGAGTGGAAACGCGAGTGGTTCGATAAACTCGACGAAAACCAGCTTAAGAAAATTTCCCGCTGGCAGGGTGGATTGGGCAAATAGTGGTTTGGTTGGGTAAGGAAAAAATTTGAATCGCGGATATCGCAGGAATACGGAGACCGCGGAGGTTAAGGTATTTTATCGGGCGACTGTAACAGTGCCCTCGCAGACAATCTCGCCGGTGACCTCGATGGTGTAGATGTAAACTCCCTCAGGAACAGGATTGCCACCGTCATCCGTGCCGTCCCAGCGCGCGTGTTGCTTGGCGGAAAGACCAGCGGGAACATCTATAGTCCGTATCTCGTGACCGTGAATATCGAAAATGTGAATTCGGGCAGGTTTTACGAATATCCCGTCGAATTCGAACTGTGCAAAGTCGTTTATGGCATCAAAGTTGGGGGTTATGGGATTTGGGAACCGCTCGCAGCGGTGAGGACAAGGTATCTCTATCGTGCCAGATGCAACAA
>JAGGRZ010000079.1 GCA_021159335.1 bacterium | reverse complement strand
TAAGAAAGTACAAAGAATGGGGTAAAAGGTATAGCATCGAGAAGGAAAAGGAGAGGGAGATGGAAAAGGGGGTGAAAGTATCAAAAGTTTTAAATACTGTTTCTTAACTGGTTTATACTAACAGGGGTGCACTCCAAATTCTACAGCTTGAAATTGATTTAAGAAAAGAGAAAAATGAATTAAAGAGAACTCTTAACGAGGTAATAAGATGAATTTAGTCAGCGGCGTGCGGAACTCTTCGCAACTTCGTTGCTCGCTCTTCGGGTCTGCTAACAGCCTTCGGCTACGCCCAAATTTGCCCTAACGGGCAAACTTCACATATCTCCAGAACGCTATATGAAATATCGCAAGAGGTATAAGAATGGTAAGACTTCCAAGAAGAGTAAGAGGATTGGTTACAAAATCCCGAGATGCTGCCCTGTTAGCGGTGGATATATATAATAAACCAGCTACGAAATTTCGGTCGTATAGTTTCATTGTTATGATGAATATTGCTTGGACATCTCTATTTCATGCCATATTTGAAAAGCAGGGAATTAAGTACTTCTATAGAAAAAAAGATTCAAATAGGTATATTTACATAGACGGGGAGAGAAAAGCATGGGACTTAAGTAAATGTATTAAGGAATACTTCAAAGATAGAAATCCTCCAGCAAGAGAAAATTTAATTTTTTATAGGCCTAAGAAACCAAATAGAGCATAGATTCTTACCTGCATTAGATTTAGAGATTTATGGAGAATGCCAAGCTCTTTTGTTGAATTACGAAAGTTTATTAACTAAAGAGTTTGGCCAGGAATTTAGTCTTAGTGAATCATTGGCAATCCCATTGCAATTATTATCTACTAATCCCGAATGGCGAAACAAAGTTTTAAAGGATGTCCAATCTAAGCATTACGAAACAGTTAAAGAATACATAGATGCTTTCAGAGATTCTTTAGATGAAAACGTTTGGAATAGCTCTGAATATAGCTTTAGAGTATTTCTTGTTCCAAAAATAGGAAATAGATGGGGTGCACCCCTAAAAGTAGACAGTAAGTTAAGAAATAAGAAAAAATGAAAAA
>JAGGRZ010000078.1 GCA_021159335.1 bacterium | reverse complement strand
TACACTTTATAGGGGCAATAAGGCTACGGTTACTGACACTATTGTGGCTTATGATAATTTCAAGGTTTACGGTGAGCTTATTGCGGACTCAATTCAGGCAGTGGGGAATGTAATATCGATAAAGGACAGCATAGATGTTAACGGGACGGTGACGGCAGATAGCATTAATGTGGCGAATGGTGTTGCGATAAATTCGGGTGACCTTTACATAGGCGGGCAGGCACTTAGTCAGGACGGTGGCGCCACACTTGTGGGTTACACGAACACGAGTTATGCAGCATTCTCCCCATCTGCTAACAATGTGGATGCTGCATTGGATGAGCTTGTGGGTGATATTTACTCTGGCAATGGTAATATTAATCACAGTCTGCAGCGGGCGTATGAGGATGGTGCGACGATAAATCTGGATGGGACTGTGGGTTCGATAAGAATAAACGATAGCAATGACCAGAACATATTATTTGTTAAAGAGACCGTTAATTCATCAGCCCCAAGTTATGCTATAAGGTCCGATTTTGACCTTGCGGGCAATACAGCTAATAGTTCTACTGGTAGCAATGCGATATCGGGCTGCATTTGGGATAACCAGAGTAGCTGGAGTAAGCGTGCATTGGGGGCTATAGGTTCTGGCATACATAAGGTTGTTGGTAGTGTTACATATGATGGTTATTCTGGGGTTACGGGTTCGTATTTCTCTACAAGTGCGAATGACACGGTGGCAGGTGCGTTGGGTTCGCGGTTGGATGCTACGGTGGGAGCTATAACTACACATCTTTACACTGGGGTTCGAGGTTATGTTGATGCTTCTCATCGTAGTTCGTCGGATTATTATGCAGGTTATTTTGAGGGCAGGGTTAAGGTTTCCTCTGGAGAGCTTATAGCCTCTAAGATAACTTCGGACACGGTTTATGCGGGTGATTTCAGCGATGTTACAGATACGCTTTATTTGTGGGACAATCTGTTTGTGCACGGTGAGCTTATTGCGGACTCAATTCAGGCGGTGGGAAGCACGATACTTGTTACCGATAACATTCTTGTATCAGGTGGCAACCGTTATTATGGCACGGATGCGACGGGTGCGGACTCGTTCTGGATTTACGATGATGGAGATACCACGAGGTTTGACTCCG
>JAGGRZ010000077.1 GCA_021159335.1 bacterium | reverse complement strand
GGCGGCATAAATCTTATAATGCAGGTATCATGTCCCCAATTGCAGAAAGAATCGCGAACAGATAAGTAAACCACCGCGCTATCACAGGGTAAATCTATGGGGGCAACGAAATCGAGCGCAGTGTCAGCCACGACAATCACGCTTTCTGTCCCACACATATTTATTCTTACCGAGCACGGGTCATTAGCCCAGAACATGTCCTCAACATGCCACGACAGATGAGCAGGCTCACCAAGGAATACTGCGGTCTCAGGGCATGAAATAGAAATCCGCGGCGGACGAGAATCCACCGGACCGTAAGCTGTATCAGCGAGTTCAGCAACGACTGATAAACCACACCCTAAAGCGTAAAATTTCCCTGAAGCAGTGCCAACATAAATAATACCGCTTTGGCTTATTATCGGCGATACAACCGGGCTGCCGAGATTTATGCTATAAAGAAGACTTCCTGTAGCAGCAGAAACTATGTAAAGATTGCTATCCGCGGAACCGAAAATCACACAGCCGCTGGGGTCTATAACCGGGTCGCTTATGGCGCCACCTGTTCTGAATGTCCACCGCAATGCGCCCGATGGAGTCAGAGAGTAAAATGTCCCGTTTGATGTGCCAAAGTAGATGTTACCAGCTGTATCTATAGCCGGCGAGCAGTTAACATTATTGCCCGCCCCGACATTGTAAAACCATGCTAATGTCGCAGCAGTTCGGGAGTAGTCAACAGCAACCATACCGCGTGGATTGTTCTTGTTGCTGCCAAAGTAAACCCTATTGCGCACTGTATCAACTGTTGGGGAGGACCTGAGATCGGTCTCGCCTGAGTGTGGATAAGTATTAAAACGCCAGAGGACTGTGCTCGAACTATTATAGCAAACGAGCTCTCCAGGGCTATTGGTATAATCAACTGTGAAAATCAGTGTGTCTTCGTCCATAGCGGGTGAACTGTAAATCCAAGAGCCACCGCCGGGTAAACTCCTGTCCCAAATAAATGTCCCGCTCTGGGTAAAGCACAGAAGATGACCGTGCCAATCTGAAGTATAGTATCCAACGGTATAGATTCTATCGTCAAAACCTATAATCGGACAATGCCTGATTCCCCTTAAGTTATTAGGTGATGTCCATCTCCAGCCTATGGTTCCATCAGGCCTGACCTGAACAACCTGATTAGCCTGATTTCCAATTACGATGCTGCCATCATTAAGTAGGACGGGACCACTATACGAGGTGGAACCTATTCTCGCCGTCCAAAGCAGTGTGCCGTCGAATTTAATCGCGTGAAGCCTGCCACCAACAGTCGCAACATATATAACAGTATCTTTGTAAACTGCAGGAAACATTATCCTTTCACCAAGGTCAACACTCCACATCGTGTCAATGGATAACCAATTATGGCAACAGTTATATGGGCTTCGTCCAGTGTGCATGCAATCGTATTGAAACATCGGCCATTCGCCGCCTTCCATTGGTCTGGATACCCGAACCTCAACTGCCCATTTCATGCTTTCAGTATCAGGCAGGTCTAATCCGAGGTCCCATGAAAAGCAATGCGGGCCAGCCGAAACGCTGTCCCCTACATCACCAGCTGTATCGTAAAAAGTCCTGAACCATCCGCTTCCGAAATTAAGCCAGTTTCGACCGCTGTCAGGTGATACACTAACATCGACGATGAACGAACTTCCAGGACATGTGCTATTAAGTATGTAGCAAACAAGCACGATGTTTCTCTCATCGCAATCCGTTTCCTCAAAGAACCACACAGAATCAAGTGATGTAGTGCATCTAACGCATCCGCAACCCCCCGGTTCAAGCCAGCACGAAATGTTATGAACGAGCTTACGACTCTGGCATCGCGAAACCCGACCGTTAAGATATCTCACGAACGAGGCATCAAAGAACACACGAAAAGTGTCCGTAAGTAGCGCAGCAAGAAGTGTATCGTGGTTGCCCGATGTAAGTTTGGTAGCGAGAACCGAAAATCCCGAACTTGAGCCTCTATAATGTATCATCCCCTCCGAGATGTTTGTCTCAATAGCATTTATTCCATCCGTTATAGGATGCGGGAAGAAATTGACAGCTGAATCACAGGGCGACGAGCCTCTATGGTCACGATATCCGCCGAAGCTAACCCCCCACCTGCCGGCTATGTAGTTTGCGTCGTTGGCGAAGCCCGGCGAGTGATCGGCCAGAATAGCCAGACCACGCCCCATCTGAGCAAACTTTATTATCGAATCCCGTTCGGCAGCAGTAAGTGTCCTCGAAAAATAGTAGCCTCCATTAACATACCAGAATTGGGAATAATCACCGGGTAAGACTGTAGCCAGATTCCGCAGCGTCGAACGGTTCTCAAGACGGACTGTGTTGCCCATCCTCTCAAGAATCGCTTTCAAGCTATCGAGCCTATAATGCCATGTTGTAGCATTACTGTAAATCAGAATATTACACGGGCGCGCTAAGGAAAGAGCGAAAAATAAAAGAATGAAAAGCAGCGAAAAAACGCGAATCCCCATTTTACTCATCAACCACCCCCTATTATAACCTTTTAAATATAGACTTCAACCGTGTTAACGGCAACGATAAAAAATGCCCCCGGCAGGATTCGAACCTGCGACCTACGGTTTAGGAAACCGCCGCTCTATCCTCCTGAGCTACGGGGGCTACAATTGTGAAAATATTTCTGGCGATGCTTTTTGTCAAGAAGGATGGGGGATGGTGGTTAATAATGTTTTTAAAACTTCATCAACTTAGCCCCAACAACCCCTTTATCTCATCCCCGGTCATCACCTCTCGCTTCATTAGTTCCTGTGCAAGTTTATGAAGTTTATCGAGATTTTTTCTAAGCAACTCAATAGCGGCGCTTTGAGCCTCCTCAATAAGCCTTTTAACCTCAGAATCAATAAGTTCAGCAGTTCTTTCGCTTATGTGAGTTCGAGAAACGATTTCCTTGCCCAAAAATACCTCTTGCGTGACCTCCGAGTAGTTTATCGGTCCCACTTTTTCGCTCATACCCCATTGCGCAACCATCTTATAGGCGAGCTCGGTGGCTTTCTTAAGGTCGTTTTCCGCTCCCGTCGAGGGCGTCTCGAAAACTATAAGCTCCGCTGCCCTACCGCCTAACAGATACTTTAGCATGGAATCTATATATGATTTTTGATAGATTCTCTTGTCATCCTTTGGCATGAACTGAGTAATCCCCAGCGCCATCCCGCGAGGAATTATGGATACTTTCCGCACAGGGTCGGCACCGGGCGTCAGCATCCCCACCAGAGCATGACCAGCCTCGTGATATGCCGAAATTTTCTTTTCCTCAGGAGTCAACCTCACGCTCGGCCTTTCAAGCCCCATCATAACTTTGTCCATCGCCTGCTCAAGGTCCTCCATATCGATTTTGTCTTTGCCCTTTCGAGCCGCGAGCAACGCAGCCTCGTTAACGATGTTCTCAAGGTCCGCACCGACCAACCCTGGCGTCCCGCGCGCTATAGCCATAAGGTCAACATCATCGGCCATGGGTTTGTTTCTCGTATGCACTTTCAGTATCTCGTACCTTTCCCTGAGGTCAGGCCTGTCTATTACTATTTGCCTGTCAAACCTTCCCGAACGAAGCAATGCAGTATCGAGAATGTCAGGACGGTTCGTTGCAGCCATTACTATTATCCCCTCATTAGGGTCGAAACCATCCATCTCCACGAGAAGCTGGTTAAGCGTGTGCTCGCGCTCATCATGACCACCGCCTATCCCAGCCCCGCGCCAGCGCCCTATAGCATCGATCTCATCTATAAAGATTATGCATGGCGCATTCCTCTTTGCCTCCTCGAAGAGATCCCTTACTCTCGACGCTCCCACACCAACGAACATCTCGACGAAATCAGAACCCGAAATAGAGAAGAAGGGCACATTAGCCTCGCCTGCTACCGCCTTTGCAAGAAGAGTTTTCCCCGTCCCTGGCGGTCCCAGAAGAAGCACACCATGCGGAATTCGCCCGCCAAGTTTTGAAAACCGCTGCGGATTCTTGAGAAACTCTATTACTTCTTTAAGTTCCTCCTTCGGCTCCTCGCAGCCCGCTACATCGTCAAATGTGACTCTGTTTTTAGTCTGCACGAACCTTTTTGCGCGGCTCTTGGCAAAAGAGAAAATTCCTTGCTGCGCACCACGCATTTGCCGTATGAACACAAAATAAAGAAGCGGAATCAAAAGCCATGGAAGAATATTTAGCGCTATCGTCCAGAAGCCCGACTTCTCTTCCTCCGATGTTACCTCAATTCCTTTCTCGGCAAGCATTTTCGGCAGGTCAGGGTCATCGTAGGGTATCACAACGGTAAACTGGTCGTATTCGAGCCTTCTTGTGCGTCTGCCATCAAGCGGGACTGAGTACGGACTTGTGAATGTTCCGATAATCTTGTGCCCCTTAAAGTGAACTTTCGCTACTTTGCCCTCCTCAACGCTCTTAAGAAACTCCGTGTAGCTTAATTTGAGGCGCAATTCCTGATTGGACGAAAGAAGCGACGCCACGACAAAAACGAGAAGGAAAAGGACAATCCAGACAATAAGTCCCCCACCTATCTTCCTCGTTGTAGGAGGTTTTTGAGGAACATTAGCCATACAAAAACATCACCCCAAAATTCGACTTTGCGAGGGCACGCCCTCGTTTTCTATTTTTTCCTGGCAGGATAGGCAATATTCCGCATACGGAATAGCTTTAAGCCGTTCCATCTCAATATTTTTCCCGCAGCCACGACACTTGCCGTATGTGCCCTGCTCTATTCTGAACAAGGCTTCGTCCACGGCATCAAGGATTTTCTGCTTATGCGCCGCGAGAAGAAATGCTCGCTCCTGCTCGTCAGTAACACTGCCGATATCGGCAGGATGGGTCGTAAATGCCGACACCTGACCCAGCCTCTCGCGCATGTTTTGTTCGAGTTTCTCCTGTTCAAACTGTTTCAGCTCCTCAAGTATCTCTTCCCTCATCTTGAGAAGCTTTCTCCTAAACCTTTCCAGCTCTCTCTTCCGCATACTACCTCCAATAGCTTATCAGCAATTCTTAACGAAAATTTTCTAAATGTCAAGTCAATTTGATTTGACTTCGCAACAGATTATACAACGAAAAATCAAATGCGAAACAAAAATTTAACCATCAAACAGCAATGCCAACATCAGTAAGACTATCTGTGCATGAGTGAACAAACAAGAAAAGCAGTAGAAAGCTTACTGCCAAAAGAGCGTAACGCAAGCGCAGCCAATGTTTTTCATTAAAATGCCTTATCATTTTTATCGCACTCATAACTTAAACCGAATTTAGCAGCAAGATACAGTCGTGCTATAATTGATAGCACTATTGCACTCATTACCACCGCAACAACCACATCGATCGAGAAACCATGCACAGCAACCCCCAATGCGGTGCCCGCTGCTGGAGGATGCTCGGTATCGGTAAGAATCATCAGAAAAATTGAAATGCCAAACACGAACGCATAAAAAATAAACGATGTTGGCTGAACAGCGTCATAGGCGAAAAATGTGTATAACGAGCCAGAGGCGAGCTCGACAATGTGTCCCCCCACGAGATTTTTGGGCTGCGCCGTAGGGCTACTGGGCATAACAAAAATAACAAAACAACCGCTTGCTATGGAAGCCACGATTATGGTATGAGCCATGCCGAGAACGAGAAAAACTACAAAAATAGCGAATGTAGCGTAAAAACTTTGGATAAGGTAATTCTGTCAATTTTTCGCAAATCTTCGCTCTACTCTTTGAAGTAAGTTTTCATGTGCTGGCAAAACGGGTTCTATTTTATAACGGGTTCTATTTTATCCAGCCTTCGCGTTTTCTGGCTTCGGCTGAAATGCGGCTGCTTGGACCATCACTACGCGCCACAGCCACAGCTACCTTACCACCGGTAGCATCCACAATCTCAGCAACATCCTTGTGGGTGAAACCCGGACACAAAAGAATCGAGTCTATATTCTCGTCTTCTGCCAATTTTTTGCTTATTTCTATTGCCTGATTCTGGTTTTTAACGAAAACCACGAACAACTTATACATATCGGTCTCAAGAATCCAATTATGTTTATCGGGGTCTGCATCGGGGGAATGCGCCATGAAAAGAACCCTGAATGCCATCGTTACCTCCTTTATGCACTATTTATTCTTTCTATCCCTCAACTTTCTTCTTATTTCCTCAAAGCGGCGCTTTACTTTCGCCTCAAACCCCTGCTCTGTTGGGATGTAATACTTTCTTCCGCGGAGTTTTTCCGGAAGATGTTCCTGCTCAACAATGTGGTTATCGAAATCATGGGCATACTTGTAACCCTTTCCATAGCCCAATTCCTTCATAAGCCTCGTTGGCGCGTTTCGGATGTGAAGCGGCACCGGTAAAGAGCCGAATTCCCTTGCATCAGCCATAGCGCTCGAAAGAGCCTTGTACAATGAATTGCTTTTCGGGGCATAAGCCAAATAAACGGCAGCCTCAGCCAATGCCAGTTCACCCTCGGGAGAGCCAACAAAGTCGAACGCCTGCTGGGCAGCTATAGCTATAAGCAGTGCATAAGGGTCAGCGAGACCCACATCCTCCACAGCCATGCGTATAAGCCTTCTTGCGATGTATCGTCTGTCCTCACCGCCCTCAAGCATACGGGCAAGCCAATACAGAGCACCATCGGGGTCGCTATCGCGAATCGATTTATGGAGTGCTGAGATCAAATTGTAATGTTCCTCACCAGATTTGTCGTATATAATCCTCTCCCGCTGAAGAATAGTCTTGAGGACATCAACGGTTATCCTGTCCGACATCTGGGCAGCGAGCTCAATAAGATTAAGCGCAAATCGTGCGTCGCCCGAACTAACATTCGCTATAAGCTCGAGCGCATCGTCGTCTATGTCGTCTCTTGTTTTGCCCAATCCTCTCTCCTTGTCGGTCAGCGCGCGCAAAACTATGGTCTTTATGTGATGGGGTTCAAGCGGATTCAAAACGAAAACCTGAAGCCGGGAAAGAAGCGGTGAAATAATTTCGAACGATGGATTTTCCGTTGTAGCACCGATAAGTATTATCGCGCCTCTCTCAACATAGGGCAAAAATGCATCCTGCTGAGCCTTGTTGAACCTGTGGATTTCATCAATGAAAAGTATAGAACGCCTGCCGTAAAGTTTCAGATTTCGCTCAGCACGCTCGATAACTTGTTTTATCTCCTTTATACTTGCCAGAACCGCAGAAAACGAAAGAAAATCCATCTTAGTAAGTCTTGCTATCACATAGGCTATAGTCGTTTTTCCCGAGCCGGGCGGTCCCCATAGAATCATCGACTTCAACTCGTCCGTTTCAACCATTCTTCGTATAGGTTTTCCCTCTCCTATGAGGTGTTCCTGTCCCACTATTTCGTCCAGTGTGCGCGGGCGCATCCTATCAGCAAGAAGGAACGAATATTCACCGGATATCCTTCTCGCCTTATTTTCTTCAAAAAGGTTCGTCATTTTATGTATAAAATTCGTTTATTTGCAACCTTGCCTTGTCCCACTATGCGGACGAAATAAACCCCCGAATTCAATGCTGATGGCTGCCACACAACAGGTTTGCCAGCCAACTTACCGCGATAAACGAGCCTTCCTAACACATCGAATATATAGATTTTGCCTGAGCTGATTCCATCAACGGCGATCGTCACGGTTTTATTAAATGGGTTTGGCGCACAAATAATGTCAAAACCTGACTTATCAGGCTTTTCCCAAACAGAACCCATCCACTCCGTTGAGAGTCCGCTTAACGTTATGTCGTCCACAAAAAATCCCTGCGCAGTCTCGGAAGAATCTGAAACGAAACGGAAGGCAACTCTGAATGTATCTCCGAAACTTAACGGAATGCTATACTCGAATCTTGCCCATCCCATATGAAAAGTAAGAAACGGTGGCAACGCGCCACCCGCACCGATGTAGTCGAGCTGTATAGTATCATAGTTTGTTATTATATATGTATACAAACCATCTGTTCCATATGTGGTAATATCGTAGTTCAGCCAATAAGACAGAACAGGTTCATCGAGGGCAACAAGCGCACGACTAACCAACCATTCATCAGCATTATTGCGATAAAAACCAGTCGAAGTATCAGCGCAATGATAACTGTATATATTGCTGTGTGCTCTTTCATCGCATATATGCCAATCACCCGTTGGGTTAAAAATCCGGTTTAATGGATGGTCAACATCATCGTCAAAAACTTTTGCACCATATCCGGGGGACGGGAGAGGATTGCTATGTGCTCTTTCATCGCATATATGCCAATCACCCGTTGGGTTGAAATCCGGTTTAATGGATGGTCAACATCATCGTCAAAAACTCTTGCACCATATCCGAAGGACGGGAAAGGCATGTAAAATGTATCGCAGCCGTATTTATAATCGTATTCCAATCGAACATACTTGCCAAAAGCAGATATAATCCCAAAACCTGCGGGCACAATCAGTGTCTCGCCGACTCCTATAGTAAAGCAAAGTGTATCCCTATCCAATACCAAGGAATCGAGCGGGATTATCTTAATGCACCCGTTAAAGTTCGCATTTCCGGTATTAGTAAAAGTAAACGAATCCAACCCGTTCCAGCACATATCACCCACGATACGAAGAATTTTTATTATCGGCTTTTTAACAGGGATGGCGATAGTTCTTAACAGCGTGTCACCACCACAGATGGCGTTGAGATTTATCCTAACAATCGAGTCGATGCCAACCGTTGAGTCAACAGCAATGCGAAGCGTAACATTAAAGGTGTCACCTTCGCGAAGTGTTTCAGGCGGCGTTGTATATGAAAGGACCTCACAACCCGAAATCGCTCTGGGCAAAATAGAAAAACCAACACAATCACCAGATTTCTGCTTGAGCCTGATTCGCATATCAACGGTATCTTTGGGCAAAACGAATTTAGGTGAGATCGCCAACATCGAAAGGAAAGGACCATGCCCCACCAGCAATGTCTCGACGGACATTTTTTTCATGCCATTGGGATCAAACAACACTACCTCAACAGGAGCAGATGATACAGGCGAAATAGAAAGCAAGGAGTCAGAAAGACCATACGCTCTTCCAATAACGCGACCATTCTGCAACGCTGTTACCACACATTCGCAAGGCGGAATAGCGATGTTTCCACCGGTGGGAGGCACCATATCTGGCAGCTCAACCGTGAAACTGTCGGGCTCCTGTTGCCATATCGGTGCTGTGGGTTCGCCAAGAACATTAACCTCGTATATTTTCCATCGCCAAACATTCTCCCATCGTGACAGAGGCGCGAGTCTCGCTTTAACCGCAGTAAGAGCACCACCAGGTGAGGGTATACCTGAGAAAACATCGTGCCAAAAGAGTCTGTCGTATATGTCAGAGTAGCCGTAGCCTGGATTCCCCGGTGAACCCCATCCGTAGCGCGAGTTGCCAACAAACGCAATGGTTCCACCCCTTCTGTTTGTCAAGAAGTGTTCAGCCACACAATCGTAATCAAATGCAGCAGGCCAGCATCCTATAGAATAAAGGACTCCGCATCGAGGATAGTTCACAAGTCGGTCAACAAGCATCGAATTGAGATATCCAGTGCCGACCCCCATTCCAGAATAAAATGCGTGACCATCATGGTTTATGACATTGTATCCTTTGTTCAGTTCCGCGATAGCACTTAACAAGCTTTCGTTTCCCATTGACTCATAAAGTTTTACGAGTTCGAAATGGGGCGGTAACGATTCATCATGGATCATGTCCTTGCCAACTCCTGCATCGGTAAGAGGGGAATGCCACAGTATTTCCGCTAAAAACAAAGCTTTATTAGCAAAACTGTCAGGCGGATTCTCTACATAAACTCTGAATTTTCTCACCCAATTTTCCAATTGAAGGGTATTGTCAACCGCGATTCTTCCGACAAGCACATCAGTATAGAGGTCAATCGAGTCGCTAACCTCGCCGTATAGTGTGTCATGGTCCGCATTCCAGTCTCCGTCGAGGTCGGAGAAGTAAAGGTCACAAGGAATGTAGTTTTCGTCAGGCGTTATCCCAGCCTCACAGTCCATCGCATAAGCATAACGCAGCGGAATCAACGGGGAATCCCCTATTAGCGCTACCGCAACTACACCCTCGCTAAGCCACAGTTCTCGAATCTTATTCCTGACTTTAGCTGCCCAATCCTCACCGTGAGCGGTAGAAAAAACATCGCTAAGCCTGACTAAAGTGTCGTTCCAGCCCATGCGTTTCAGAGTGAGCCTAAACGATTCCATGGCAGGGATACCGTCGAAACTGTCAGGAGCTATGATTAGGTAATCGTGGGACGAGGGGTCCCAAGTCCACAACCTATTGTAATGGTCAGCCATCTGAGGGTTAACAACAATACTTTCAACGAGATTTCTCGCAACCAAATCGCTTGTTGGGGAACGCTTTGCTGGATGAGAAAAAGAGGACGACTCGTAGGTAATGGAAAGGCTTATTTTCTGAGCGATCTCAAGCCTACCGGTTTTCGGAAAGTAGCGAAACGGTATTATTACTATGCCTGCTATGGAAAACCCAAAAAAATTTCCGCTCCCCGAGAGTATGACATTTCGTGCTGGAAACGGCTGCGGAGAATGGTAAATTTCTGGATCAGGTTCAATGAATTCGAATCTTGTATTCCGCGGTAGCGAGCGTATAGCAGGCTTTTGCATTGGTTTAACAATTATCCCCTCGGCTATGGGAACAAAATTTATACTATCTATCTCTATCGTTTTCGCCTTTTTTCCCGGTGGCAAAAGCACATTAATGGGCACCGCTGGAAGTTCGGGCTGCCCTGGCTCACCCCATAGATAACCACCGTCTATTCTCACAGTCCAGTAGCCATCTACATTCACCATATTTACCTGATCAGCCGAAAAAGAGAGTTCTACAGTTAGCTGTCCCGCTGAAAGTGCCGTCGCAATAGCAATGATGACTGCAAAAATCATTTTTCCTCCTTGCCTAAACATTTTCCCGCTAACGAAATTAATATAAGTGAAATTATCGGAAAACGAAAGCGGTCATTCCCAAAAAATACGAGCGAAATCACTAAAAAGTATGCCATGACCCATAATAACTGAGGTTTGACACGCCCTTTCACCACGCAAAGGGCGAATAATACTCCAACTAATAGATTTATTGCGGTAAGCAATATAACGATAGCCGAAATAAACCTCTCGTCCAAAACATCGGCAAGTCCCCACTTGGCAGCTGTCACCGCAGGTATGGCGAAATGAGCTGCTTTAAGTGGAATTAGTAGGAACGGTCGCAAGGGTTCTTTAGCAAGGTCATCCAATAATTTACTTTTAAACCATTCATCAGAAGCAAATTCGTTATTACCGGGCGCATCGGGTGGGTCGAAATAACCGCCATCAGCCTGACTGCCATTACCTATCCATAAATTAACCCACAAATTACTCGTAAAAGCTAATTTTCCGAAATTGTTATAATTTCTGATACCCCAAGGCAACACCATAGCAAAAGCAATAACAAAAGATGCGAACCATAGTTTCCAATTTCTCCTGTCCCAAAGTGTCGGCAAAATTGCCAACGGAAGCGCTAT
>JAGGRZ010000076.1 GCA_021159335.1 bacterium | reverse complement strand
CTAACTCTCTGAAAAATGCATTATGAACGGTGAATACTGTAATACATGTGTCGTTGCTATGGTCTTCATCTGAACTTAATGTTGTCCATGCTCTTATGTAGTAGTTTGCGGCTTCACTCGGACTCGTCCAATCAAACGAAAAGAACTTGATTTGTTCGTACCCGACCTCGGTAGGCGGACTGAAGAAAAACCTTACTACAGGTGTATCAGTGGCAGAAAGTTTATAAATCCTACCTGCTACGGTAACAGTATCAGTGGAAAGCCCTATGCCTCGTACTACCACATGGAGGTCGAGTCTGCTGCCAAGGTTAATAGGACCAAGAAGAATCGTATCAGCACTAACATCGTCTAAAGCACCAAAAATAGAGTAAACACACAAATCATCAAGATGGAAACCAGTTCCAGAACCGCCGTCTGCATTAAAATCATTTCTCACTATGAATCGCAACCGAATGTCTTCACCACGATAATCGAGGAGATTAAGTTTATTATCAATTGGTGGCGTCGTTGGCGGGTCGAAACACGAATCATCCGTCCATATCGTCCAGCCTATAGCTGCGCTATTGCGGGCA
Organism: bacterium; assembly: GCA_021159335.1. NCBI lineage: Bacteria > bacterium. Next base: position 22,434 of record JAGGRZ010000076.1, on the reverse strand, counting down.
TAATCATACATCAACCTTTCCCATGTGATTCCATTGTCGGTGGTTATGAAAAGCATGTAATAATCTTCAAGCAAATCATCCCCGTCACCATCAGCATCGGGCATATCGCAGAAAACAGCGAAAGTAATATAACTCGCCGCTGAGTCGGGAACATGAATTATCGGAGTGGTGATATAATAGTTTTTCCCTATTGTATTGGGGGCAACAAGTGAATATGAATCGGAGTGAGCGGTGGTGTTAGTCAGAGTAAATGTGCCGTAGCCATCGCGAGGGCTGAAATTGCTAGTATCAACGGCGAAATCGGCGAAAAATGTATCGATAGAGTCCTTAACGACAATGTTGTCTATAAGCACACCATAAAACCCCGCAGCAGGTGTATCAGCAGTGCAGACGGCAGGGTCTGCTGCGAAAACGAATGCTATTATCACGGAATCCCCAGCATAGGTGGAAATATCGAAAACCTTCCTTTCCCAGCCAGTAGTGGAACCACCCCAACCGGGTATGCTGTCTCCTTCGCCGTTAAGGGCAAAACAATACATGCTTCTGCACGGATAAGCTGGGGTAGGCTCTATAACTTGGAACGTCGCGCCACCATCAGTGGAAATCCTGACATTAAAACCATCCCAGCCATCGTAAATCCTGTACACTGCGGGCGGCTCAATGTTCATGTTGAGCATGAAACTAAGCTGAACGGGACCGGTGTGAGTCGGTGGGATATAAAACTTTCTGCTTACCAGATACTGAAGCCACCAGTTGCTGTAACCGTTAATGGAATCTATCCCGCACCACCAATACCCGCCGTCGTAAGGGGGAGCCGAATGTCCGTGAACAGTTATCGTATCGCTTCTTATGTGCCAGAATTTTTGGTAGAAAATCCAGCCAGTGGTGTCCCAGTGGTCATCGAAGTTTTCGAAAAGCAGTGTATCTATCTGACCCCACACTGCACCAGCAAGAACCAGCGCAAAAACAAACGAAAGCCTCTTAAACATGCTCGCCCTCCTTTTTCAGATTACTCCAGACTAATATCAGTAGGAAAAATCAATAAGTCAAGAAAATATGAAATTTACTTAGCCATTTCTTATTTTTTCCAGAGCTTTCTCGTCAAGTTTTTTAATGGTAGCAACCAGAAGTCTTACGAGATTTATGAAGTCGTCGAGATGAAGTATGCTGTTGTGGGAGTGTATGTATCTCGTGGCGACAGAAATAGTAAGTGTAGGCACCCCTGAACGAGTCCGAGCTATCATTCCGCCATCTGTTCCACCGCGAGTTAGCGAACCAAGCTGATACGGTATGCCCTCCTCCTCAGCGACCGATATTACAAAATCCCTGAGCCTTGGATTCGGTAGCAAGCTCGCATCCATAACCGATATTGAGGGTCCTTTACCGCACTTTTCCGCGAAGTCAGTGTCCTCGGAGCCTGGTGTATCAGCTGCTATCGTCACATCAACGGCAAAAGCTATGTCTGGTTTAACCTCAAACGCGCTGGTTCCTGCGCCGCGCAGCCCGACCTCCTCCTGAGTGGTCCCAACGGCAAAAACCGTGTTCGGATGCTCATCACCTTTAAGAGCCCGTATAACTTCGATAGCAGTAGCAACACCTATCCTGTTGTCCCATGCTTTAGACATAAGCATTTTCCCGTCACCAAGCTCGTAGAATTCACTTAGAGGCACTATAGGGTCGCCGGGTTTTACTCCCAGCTTCTCTGGAGCATTGTAGCCTTCGTAGGAGCCGATGTCTATGAACATTTTATCGGGCTCAATAACTTTCTTCCGCTCGTCAGGGGTGAGTATGTGGGGAGCCTTAGCACCAATAACTCCGACTATTTCTTTTCCGTCACGGGTCCTTATGAGCACTTTTTGCCCAAGAAGGACATGTCCCCACCAGCCACCTATGGTGTTAAACTTTATGTAACCCTGCTTGGTTATCCCGCGAACCATGAAACCGACCTCATCCATGTGACCGGCAATCATTATGCGAGGGGTCTCATTAGTCCCGCTTTTTCTGGCAATAATGCTCCCCAATCCGCATATTTTTACCTCGTCCGCTATATCCTTAACTTCTTCCCTGAATAGTTTTCGGATGTCATCCTCGAAAGATGATGGACCAAATGCGGTGGTGAATTTTTTAAGGAGAGCTACTATTCTTTTGCGTTCTTTAGCGCTCAATCTCTCTTTCGCCAATTTTACCTCCCATTTAAATTACAATTTTTTAAAGAATTAATTTCGCTTTCATTGCTTATATATAATTATCTGTTTTCAAAGAAAAAATCAACTAAAAACTTGCGAATTAAAATTATTTTGAAAAATTATCAATGGAGGTGAAAATATGAAAATATCAGGGTTTTCCTTTGTTAGAAATGCTATAATACTCGATTACCCAGTTGTTGAGTCCATAAAATCAATACTTCCCTTAGTCGACGAATTCGTTATAGCCTGCGGTGATTCCGAAGACGACACGACAGAAATTATACGGAACATAGGCGACCCAAAAATAAAAATTATAGAAACCGTATGGGACCCTGCTGATTTCGTTGCGGGCAGGTCCAATGCAGTCCAGACGAATATAGCACTTGACGCATGCACGGGCGACTTCTGCGTGTATCTTCAGGCTGATGAGGTTATACACGAAAAGTATCTGCCAGTAATAAAAGCTGCATGCGAGAAATATCTGGACAAAAAGGAAGTGGAGGGATTTCTGCTTTCATTCAAGCATTTCTGGGGTGACTACAATCATTACCATTGGACACACCATTGGTATAGACGAGAGATAAGGGTTATAAGAAACGGTATAGGAGTGAGGAGCTGGCGCAGTGCGCAGGGTTTCAGAATCGGGGAAAGGAAACTAAAAGTGGTGCAAATACCCGCCGAGGTCTATCATTACGGTTGGGTCAGAGACCCGTTAAAAATGCGCAAGAAGATGATAGCATTGGATACCGTCCACATAGGTGAGGAAGAAGCGCGCAAGAAAAACCTTCCCGAATATGTTCCCTTCGATTACGGTAGCCCGCGAAACCTAAGGCTTTTCACCGGAACCCACCCGAAAGTTATGCAGGAGCGCATATCAAAAAGAAATTGGGATTGGCTTCCTGAAAGCCCTGTGCGGCATAAGCACGACAAACTCTGGGTGCGATTATGGTCGTGGCTTGAGGAAAATGTCTTTCACACTCGGATAGGCGAATACAGAAACTATATAAGATTAGGCTATGATTCATCGCTGGGGCAATACATCGGTAAGGAGCTTTGGTGATGAAAATTTTCCGCGCCAAAGATGCAAAACTCTACATCGTTCCAACACCTATTGGCAACCTTGACGACATAACTGAGCGAGCAATTGAAACCCTCAGCACAGTTGACATTATCTTTTGTGAGGACACAAGACGAACGAAAATCTTGCTTTCCCACATAGGAATAAAAAAGCCCCTTCTATCGCTTCACAGCTACAACGAAAAAGTTCGGACCGAAAAAGTTATTAGCAAACTTCGCGAAGGGAATGTTGTAGCATATGTCACCGATTCAGGCATGCCCGGTATTTCGGACCCTGGTGGATACCTTGTTCGCGCGGCTTATGAAGAGGGATTTTCCATATGTGTGCTCCCCGGACCAACGGCATTCGTTCCAGCGCTGATACTTTCCGGGCTGAGGACCGATAAATTCGTTTTTTTAGGCTTCCCGCCATCAAAAAGTGGCGGAAGAAGAAAACTTTTACAATCGATAGTCGAGCTGCCGTACACACTGATTTTCTATGAATCACCTCATAGACTTATAAAATTCCTCACTGATGTAAAGGAAACTCTCGGGGATAGAACGGCTGCGGTCGTGCGTGAAATATCCAAAATTCACGAGGAGACGATTCGCGGTAAATTAAGCGAGCTCATTAAACACTTCTCCGAAAACAAACCACTGGGAGAAATAGTCGTTGTAATAGAGGGCAAAATCACCTGATTCGGAAACTCTGTCTGTGAACAAGACACGGACCAAGAGCGTTTAGCGCCTGATAATGGAACTTGGTTGGATAGCCCATATTATGGTCAAAACCGTAACCTCTGAAAATCTCTCCTAAGGCTCCCATCAACATGTCGCGCGCCACCTTCGCCACTATCGATGCAGCTGCTATAACTGGTATTTTTCTGTCTCCGCCTACGACCGGTCTTTGAGCTACCTTTAGTCCCGGTATTTCCCAGGGTCCGTCAACGAAAACAACCTCGGGAGCAATATCAAGTCCCGCCACAGCGTTTCGCATAGCGAGAAACGAGGCATTCCGTATGTTAATAATATCTATTAATCCCGGCGGAACCGCATAAATCGATACGGCTTTTGCTCTGGCAAGTATCTCACAAAAAAGTTTTTCCCGCATCTTTGGCGTTAGACTCTTTGAATCACGCCATTTGGAACCATCTATTATCACAGCGGCAGCAACCACAGGCCCTGCTAAAGGACCTCTGCCGACCTCATCCACACCGGCGACAATTTTTGCTCCACTATCAAGCATCTCCACTTGTTATCTTGCAACCACTATGGTTCCCTTGCATATCAGCTCGTCATTTATGAATATCATATAAATGTATATTCCAGTCGGCACAGGTGTGCCATCTTCATACTTCCCATCCCAGAAATTTCCGTGCGTGGGAACTGTTGGTTTAAGGAACAACTTTCGCACAAAATTACCATCAGGGGTTAGTATTATCGCTGTGGCTGGTTCATCCAGCATACCCGGATACACGAAATAAAGCACATCGTTCCTTCCGTCACCATTAGGCGTAATGGGGATCGGGAACACATCGCAGCTCGTCTCGAACCTTGGAATAAAGTAGAAAGTAGTTTCAGCGCAGTTTCTACCACAGTAAAGCGCATTATCGCATGCTTTCACCCTTAACCAGAGGGTGTCTCTTATTCGCGGCAAGCCCCCAAGCGGCAGATGATTAATTCCCGCATAGAGAGTTACAATTGTGTCCCCAGCTATAACCACAGCCTCTGAAATGCCTGACAGGCTATCTGAAATGGATATCTGTGATATCTCTTCTGAGTCTATTATTCCCTCGTTTGGTGAGATAAGCTCGATCGCAGGAGGTGAGATGTCCACAACGAACCACACGGAATCTGTGGCACCGGGATTACCCCATACATCGCGCACCTGAACGACCGATATACCTATAGTATCGCCGTCATTCCACGGCTGATAAGGATATATAAACGCCGTATCTCCAGACCAAACCACTTCATAACTATCGCTCAAAACGAGCGATGCCGTATCCACGCCATCGGGGTCGGTAACCAAAAGTAGAATTGGTCCGTAGCGGCACGATGTAAAGTCACCATTATTTGGCATCAGGAACCTTACATCGGGTCCCTCGCCAGGGGTCGAGATAATCGTTAAAGTATATGTGGTCTCACTCCTGTCCGATTCGCGCATGAAGTCCAAATCACGGTCGCATATGTGAAGAGTTATGCGTAGTGTCTCGCCCAGCGGTGGAATCACGAGTCCGGGCAAAACCACAAGGAAACTATCACCTGATGACACCACACTTACTCTGAGCGTTTCACCGTCGACAATCACATATGTGCAGGTAGAATCCACGCCGCTGCTGTCAAATGCGGGTATGGTTATTGTCACGGTTTCACCGGGATTCGGTTCTATGTGCGGAAGAATTACATAAGGCGGCAGTGTATCATCGTCCAGAGTGAAGAAACTGAATGTATCCATTGTACAATTGTTGCCGCATACCAGTGCATTATCACAGGTTCGCAAGAAAACATAGATGGTCTCGTTCTCGTGGTAATACAAAAGCACCGAATCAAGCTCCGGGCGCCATGTGAAGTGCCTATTAACCTCAAATGGGTCGATGGAAAGTGTCGATGCTGCGAAAGTCACTCCGGTTGAATCTGGCGTTAAAAACCATGCCCGCCTTGGAGTAACAATTTCAACCGCAATCGAATCATCGTTGACACCTGCTGGCTCATCCGTTACTGCAACTCTTATTATCGCAAGCGAATCATAAACTGGCACGGTGGTGTCAGGCTGGATGAATCTTGCATCGGGAGGCAATAAATCCACGACGAAAATCCATGTAACTGGAGGTAGCCAGTTGAATAATGAATCACACCCTATCGGTTTTACCCTGAGCACATCACCATGAGAAAACATTCCCGGAGCATTAAATATTATGGTATCACCGCGAAGCGAAAGTTGAGGAGGTCTATCGCCCCATACGAATCTTAGCGTGTCGCCGATAACGAGCCCAGCCGAGTCGTAAATAATCCCGTCGGAATCGTGGAGCACAAACCATATATTCCCACCATCACAGGATATTATCGAATTGTCAGGCGGTGATATGAGCTCAACGGTGGGCAAACCAAAAAGCCCGTAAACAACCAATGTCGTATCAAGATAATTTGGTTCACAATAATCAGGGGAATCTCCAATGCGTATCACCATTGTATTGGTTCCCGTCACCAGAGCTATTCCAGCGGAAGCGAGGTCCACGAAAATTGTATCGCCAACAGTACTTACACCAGGCGACGAAGAGGTGAGGGTATCATGTCCCACGATGAGGGTAAATGTGGACCAATCCACACCACTTATCGAGTCCACCAGCACAAACCAGAGAACAGAAGACGGCGATATTGCTGTATCATTTTCCCATGCTATCAAGACAGGCGGTGAAAAGTCGAATACAACCATGCCGTATAGAGCGGAAACGAGAGGATTGCCATATATGTCGTCGGCGCGCAGCAAAGCATACTGTAATGTCTCACCAGAAGAATACCTGCTCAAATCGTATATGAGGGTATCAGCCTTTAATGTGAGGGCAAGCGAGTCAGTCGTGAGGGTGCCAGCGTTAGCCACGAAAACAATGGTTGATTCAGCCACACCATCGGGGTCAGAGATAAGGAGAAGAAGGGTTGTATCCCGGCATGAAATTATCGCTGCAGAGTCGGGCGGAAACACGCGCGATGCCACAGGACCAGTCATCGAGGCAATCCTGAAACTCCAGCAGAACGGGGTCATAACATTAGCAGAGCATATTCTAACCGTATCAGCAGCAACGACGCAAACCTCAACCGTGTCGCCCTCGTGGAAAGCGACGCCTGCGCTATCGCAAACGAGTCTAAGTGTATCGCACTCAAAGTATACACCCGCAGAGTCCACTGTGAAAGTATCACCATTAACAATTAAAACTATAGTGGATTCGTCGACCGCTGTTATTGAATCAATAAGTATCACTGATATCGTGGGCACCGTTGTCCTCACCTCAGTCGATGGCAGCGGTTCAGGGTTTATAGCTATTGGTGGCGTAGTATCAACAACGAGATGGAGGTAATAGCTCGTATCATTGAGGGCAGTATCAACCATATTGAGGGCGATTACTATCGTATCACCGGTTTCATACGGTGGCGTGCTCCACGAAAGCGTGCCAGCCGAAGTTATGCTGAACGGCACAGACGAGTCGTTAACCACAACTGAACATGCTCCCTCAAAGATGCCAGACTCATAATCCGCCACAATCGCGAAGGCACTTTCAGGACAATTCGTTACCACAAACTCAGGCGGGAACCTTCCCAGAAGGCGCGGTGGAATAGGGTCATAAAGCCAAGTAAAACACGACTCAGCAGCGTTATTTCCGCAAAGCTGCGCAAGATCAGAACTCTTTATACAAACCGTTAATGTACCAGTAGTATCTATTCCGCCAAATATCAGCAAGCTTTCATGAGGGCAAATGTCCGCCGTGTCGCCAGCGAATGAGGGCAACAAAACTGTTCGCACTGAATCGTGATGGTAATCGACCAATCTAAGGTTAATTATGGTGCTGTCACGATTGACACCAGCTATATCATCAATTATCAATGCTTTGATGCAGCTATCTCCGAAAAATCTTGGGGAAACCCAGCCAAAATGTGGAGAAATTATGCCTATCTCAGGGGGAAGGGTGTCCACAACAAACCAGTAGCGAAGCGTATCCACCATCGAGTATCCAGCGGAATCATACGAAATGAGGGCGACATGAACGGTTTCCCCGTGCTCCCATGAGGGTGAAGGAACATAAATGAGGGTATCATGAGAATAAATGAAGGCTACCGAATCTCCGTTAACCCAGAGAACTGTTCTTCTTAGATCAATACCATCTTCATCGTATAAGTATATAAGCAATATCTGTTCGGTGTCGCGACACGAAATAATCTGGGATGGCGTTGGCACGATTGGTATAGCTGTGGGACCACCTGCAACGACGAACACGACCCAGCACAAAGAATCCTCATTAGGACCGCAAACATCGGGCATATCGCTTGCCCGCGCACAAATAGTAAGGGTTCCAGAAAAGGCAGTAAGAAGCGTTCCCGGCACGGATGCAATAGAATCATGCCAGAGCAAACCGCTTCCTATGGTAAATGTATCCATTCCACCCTCAATCCAGAGCATTATGGAGGCAGAATCAACTCCGCTGCCCTCATCAAATATTACTACTGACACCCCGCCTATAAGGCTCGTTACGATGGAGCTATCCGATGGTGAGGGTGAGCCTAATGTCGGAGGACTAAGGTCCATAACGAAGCACCATTCTACAGGGTATGCTATGTCATTCCCGAACACATCCTGAGCTGATACGAGGGTAACGCAAACTGTATCACCATCACGCCACGGAGATGATGGAATAAATGTAAGGGTATCGTTGCTAAATTCGAGTTCGGGCGATGCGATATTGAAAGTGTCGCCCTCAACGACAAAAACTATAGTGAGGGTATCCACGCCATCCGCGTCAAAAATAGTCATAACAATGTTCTGCTCGGTCGAATCACATGCATTAAAGTCCCACCTTGCAGGAGATATTATCGTTGCCACAGGTCCTGATAGATTCACGAAATAGGTAAAGCAAGTCTCCGCCATCACATTAGCTGGACAAATGTCCGCAAGGTCTGCGGCCGAAGCACAAACAGTAACAGTTTCTCTGTCAGCGAATGTTATACCCTCAGCTCTACAATCGACCACCGCGCCACTGTCGGTCCACAGGAAGCTGACTGTATCGCCGTTAATCATAATAATTATGGTTGCCGTGTCCACGCCGGCAGGAGAATCGATGAACTCAATCCTAAATGAGGGCGAAGGAGTCGTTATAACGGTGCTTTCTGGCGGGAAAGCGCGCGCATACGGAGGCGATAAGTCAACGATAAACATCCCCTCGATGTTGAATGTATCAGCGTTGCCCGCAACATCGGACGCGCTAAACAGTATCGCCCTCACCGTGTCACCATGGATGAGGGTATCTGGGGTAAATATTAACGAATCACCCTCATACGAAAGCCGTGGATCAGATATCGTCAGGGTGTCACCTTCATAAATAACTGTTATTGTGCTTTCCTCGATTGACGATTGATTATCTATAAGGCGCCAAATTATCCTTTGATCAACACAGGATGTAACAGCCCCGTACGGCGGGTGGAGCAGGCTGGCGGTAGGTGGAGTACGATCAATAAAGTATGTGAAGCATCGCAGTGCCATCCCGTTCGGGTCACACCAGGTAACAAGGTCGCGTGCCGTTATGCACACGAACACAGTTTCACCGTCGGCGAAAGCAAATGAGGATAGGTTTACACAGACGGTCTCCGCACTGGTGGTTCTGTCGGTGACGATGCCATTAACCAATACTTGGATTGAGGAAGTATCCACGCCGGCGATGCTGTCGAAAACGCCTGCGCACCAGAAGTAATTTATGTAGCTGCTATCGTGAGGGTCAACGAAGGTAATGAGGGGTGGGCTTCTGTCAATAACTATGTGCCATGTGGGATAGCCGAAGCCAAAATTCCCGAGCGTATCCGCGCTCTGGCTAACATAGAATGCTATCGTCTCGCCATCGGCAAGAGAGAAAGGCGGTGAATACCTGAAACTCGTGTCAGAAAGTATCGTCATCCCCGGAGATGTGGTCAGAACCTCGGAACCGCGGAAATTAAATCTTGTAAGTGACCAGTCGATGCCGTGGACATCGTGTAGCATCACCTCAACAACAACTGTCTCGCAGGAAACCACAGCGCTATCTGGCGGAATAACAAGCTCAGGTTGTGGCGGCATAGCATCTATGTAAAACCGCCAGCACATACTATCGCCTATGTTGGGACCACACAACCACACCGAATCCTTGAACCCATCGACGCAAACATATGTAGTCCCCATGGAGTCAAGACCGATTCCAAGCGCTGAAAGGTCAGAGTAAAGGCTCTCCCCCGACCAACTTAGCTCGCCCGATAGATATGTTAGAGTATCAGTTCCATTTATAATCATTATAGCACTATCATAGTCCACTCCAGAGGCATTATCGGAAACCCGCACCGAGAGCAAGGGAGTGGTTATTGTAAGAATAGTTTCAGGGAGCGGGTGAGGGTCAGATATGACTGGAGCCGTAGTATCAAACCCTACCCAGAATGTATCGGGACCGCCAAGGTTGCCAACCTTATCTTTCACCTGAACCACGACATCAAACATCGTTCCCTCGACGAGGGCGGTATCGGAATCGAAATGAAGAATTTGCCCACCCGTAAGATAAACAGCCGACGAGCTAAGGTCGCATGAATCACCATCAACAATAAGCAATATCGAACTTGTATCTATCCCGGAAATATCGTAAAGTCGCCATTTCATCGTATCATAACAACTCGTCCACACCGAATCGTAAGGGAATAGCATTATTATGATTGGCCCCGTGAAGTCATAAAAATACTTGAAGCAGTAGTCGCCCATAAGGTTAGGGGTGCAAAGCGTTGGCATGTCCATAGCATTAACACAAATAAGCAAGCTTTCGCCGTCATATGGAATATACCCCATCCCGGAAACGCTAAATGTCAGTGTATCGTTCGAGTAGCGCATGTCACCGGACGGGTATGTGAACAATAAACCATCAATACGCAAATTTATCGTAGCAGGGTTGACACCAGCTATATCGTCAGTCAAGACAATGGTTATGGTTGACCCAGCTGAGGCAAAACCGCTTCTTGCGGGAGGGTGAAGACTCGCCACATAAGGCGGCGAAAGATCGATCACAAAAACCACCGATTCGGGAACGTCGGGACTGCTCATCCCAACCATATCATCAGCACGCGTCAGCACTGCGACCACCGTGTCACCATCCGACCATAAACTCGAAGGCGTAAACTCAAGAGTATCATTGTAGAAGCTTAATTCAGGGTCGCTTATCGTGTATATGGTCCCATTAACATTAAGCCTTATCGAAGCGGAATCCACGCCATTCCCATCAGTTATTCTGAACATAATGTTTTGATCGTTACACGAACTTACAGCTCCACTCGGAGGAGTCAAAAGGGTTACCAGCGGGCCACTCGTCGAAATTATATAATGCCAACATGTGTCGGCCATCTCGTTAGGTGGGCATAAATCAGGATTATCAGAAGCACTAATGCAAACCGTTATGCTATCCCCATCATCGAATGTCATGCCACAGTCAAATGGAGTTATGGAAACCACGCTATCATCCCAACTGACGCATCCGCTACTCAACCCGAATGGCGTCCCATTTACCGTCACAACGATAGATGAGACATCGACACCAGCTCCAGAGTCAGCAAGCCCTATCAAGAATGTGGGTCTGTCAGTCATTATTGTATCTCCCGGCGGTGGTGAAATGGATGTTACCACAGGTGGCGAGTAATCCGTGAAAAAGTGCAAGATTACCGAATCACCGGCAAGCGGATGCCCAACATGGTCGGTAACACCCCACAGCACCACGGTAACCATGCCCTCAGGATAAGGCAAAGAGGGCATAAATGTAAGCAGTGAATCGCCTGTATAACTTAGTTCAGGATTGGCAAGAGTATAGTTAACTCCGTTCACCCTCAAGTTAATAGAGGTAAGTGAAACCGCATAATTATCAGTCAAAACCGCCTGTATTCGCTGGTTATTGCAAGTCGTGTATGAACTTTCCGGCGGCATAATGAACCTTGCCAACGGTCCCTCAAGGTCAAAAATGAATCGGGCACAGGAGGTGTCACCCTCATTAGGACCGCAATATGAGGGCGGAACGAGGTCCCTCGCCCCTACACAGACAACATATGTATCACCTGATGAGGGCGATATTCCCGCCGACGAGAAAACGAATCCCACACGAACGCTATCCCTGTCAAACCAATACCCGCTACTGACCAAAGTCCCAGCCACAAAAACCCTTATCCCTGTGCTATCCACTCCTGCCTCGTCTCTAAGATGGGCGTAAATGGTATCGGTCGGATCACCAATGAACGAGCCTGAGGGCGGAGCAAAGGCTATAACTTCGGGTCCCTCGGTGTCAATAAAGAACCGCCATGGCCCACCAAAACTTATATGATTCCCGGCAAGGTCGTTTGCGGACACTACCTCGATCTCAACAGTGTCACCGTGCGAGAAAGGCACGCTTGGCGAATAATAAATAGTATTTGATGACCACCAAAGTTCTGTGTCAGAGAGGTCATACGAAATTCCGTTAACTGAAACTCTTATGGTAATCGTATCGACGCCAAAATTATCATCAAGAACTATTTTTATCGTTCCGCTCTCGCAGGCGAAGAAAGAAAGCGATTCCGGGAAAATGAGCTGAGCATAGGGCCCAGAGAGGTCAATGTAGTAATTCCAGCAACTATCTGCAACGAGGACATTCGCACCGCAATACCTTGCAAGGTCACCCACGGAATCAAGGCAAAAACTTAGAGTTTCACCATCACTGAACGATAATCCCAGTGAGTCTAAATCTACGATGAAGCGTCCTCCAGAGTATCTCACCCCAGCCGATGTGCCAACAAATGTGCTGGAACCGATAGTTATCGTGAACGACAAAGTATCCACTCCGGCAAGCGAATCTACTATTGACAGAGTAATCGTTGGTGTGGAATCAGCTATGAATGTATCGGGTGGTGGGTCAGTAGAAAGCCACACAGGTGGACTTAGATCAACAGTAAAAGTCCAGACATCGCCGCTTGTGGTGGTATTACCAAGAGAGTCCGTGGCGTGAATCACCTGAACGCTAACCACCTGACCGTCTGTGAAAGGAGTTGAGGGTCTGTATTTAGCTATCGAACCGTCCATAGTAAGCTCGCCGAGCCACGCTCTGAATGTGTCACTGTTAACTCTTATAGCGGTGCTCTCCGGTATAACGCCTTCGGGGTCGTAGATGTAAACCCATATCTGTTGAGTGTCACAGGAAGTATACGAACCTTCATCGGGGCGCATAAGATAGGTCGTCGGGCCAGATAGGTCAATGTAGAACCACCAGCAGGTGTCAGGCGACCAACTGTTAGGTCCACAGTAATCAGCGCTAACGCGGTCAGATACGCTTACGAGACAAACTTCGACGGTGTCGCCATCGCTGAAAGTAAGTCCTCTTACTGCCGAATTAAAAATTATTTGCCCCGAACTCCAGCTTACGCCACTGTCCGAAATAGTATATACTGTATCGTTAACCCTTATCGTTACAGTCGAACTGTCCACGCCCGCCGGAAAGTCCTCAAGCCAGATTCTCACAAGAGGTGATGGGCTCGATATTCCATCCCCAGCATCGGGAAAGTAGTCAACCAAAATAGGCGGTAGCGTATCCACGACGAACCACCAACTGTAGGTGGTATCAATATCGTTCCCGAATGTATCCTCAGCAGAGGTAACCTCGACCAAAATCGTATCTCCATGCGCGAAAGGTGCCGCTGGTTCAAAGAAAAGCGTGTCTCCCAAAAATCTTATCGACGGAGACGGCACGGAATAGCTTACCCCATTAACGCGAATAGTTACGCTCGATGTGTCAAGTCCATTAGGGTCGGAAAATACTATCACTATGAAGCTATCCGCACATGCCGTTATCGACTCTGGAAGCGGGAATACCATTTCAGCAAGCGGTCCTGCAAGGTCTGCTATGTATTTTATACAACTATCGCCCATGTTGGGTCCGCATAAAGAGGGTGGTATGCTGTCGCCCACCTCAAGGCAAACCAAAATTGTATCCCCATCAGCCAAAGAAAGCCCAGTTGTGGCAAGATTAAAGGAAAGAATCGAATCAGACCAGCTAAAACCCGACGGATAACTGAAACTGTGCCCATTAACGGTTATGGTGGCTGTCGATGGGTCAACTCCTGCACCGGAATCGTAAAGCGTAAATTCAACAGTCATCCACGACGGACCGAACATCGTCCACTGCGGAGGTGATATTGAAAGGAAAATAGGTGGCGAAAGATCAACCACGAAAAATCCAGAAAGAGTTGCGTAAAGCGGGTTTCCCAGCGAATCCTCTGCCGCAGTTAATTGCCAGTAAACCGTGTCCCCATCGCTCCAAGCGCTATCTGGGGCGAAGACAAGCGTTTCGGAGATAAAAGTCATATTCTCCATTGAGTCATATGTAACGCTATCCACCACCAAAACTATCGTGGTGCTATCCACGCCGTTGGGGTCAGTTATGGTTAATATCAAACCCTGGCTATCGCACGCCGTGAAAGCACTGTCGGGCGGACTCACAAGATGTGCGATAGGTCCTGACTGATCTATATAGAACCAGAAACAAAAAGGCGATGTAATGCAGTTTGGTCCGCAAAGATTGGAATCGACAATATCACAAGCCTGCGTGACACAGACATTAACCGTGTCACCATCTGAAAAACTTATGCCCGCAAGGCTCGTTGATATGTGCACCCTCGTGCTGTCCCACCATACAGAACTGTCCGACATTAAGAGTGTATCATCTTCAACAGTCACCACGACGCTTGATGTCTCCACAGCAGTGCGAGAATCGGTTATTCGAACAGATATGAATGGTGTATCCACAGCCACAGCTCCGCCTTCAGAGGGATTGGGCGCTGATGCTACAGGTGGGCTTTTGTCCACGAAAAAATTCCACCAGGGGTGCGAGGTTCGCCAATTTCCGTTAACATCGCGGGTGCGGATAATGTGCGCAGTAATGTTCCCCTCAGGGAGTGTGCCGACATAGAATGCAGTATCGCCAGTAGAGTTGGCATTAAAATACGGCGATGACGAAATATAGGGCATACCACCACCCGTTATGTAAAGCTGAACATTGGTAGTGTCTATTTGCGAGTAATCCCTGAAATAAAACACTATGGAATCGCACGCAGTAGTATCGCCATTTCCGGGGAAAACGAGGAACGCCAACGGACCAGCACAATCCTTGACAAAGCTCCAGCATTGCCGACTATCCGTCGTATCGAACCAATGTGGTCCGCACACGCTTTCAGGAGAAGAAATACCAACTCCTACTCTATCTACTGCTTTGCGAAGGCATACTTCAATGGAATCCTCGGCGGCGAGGTAGCCCATGGAATCGAGGTATCCCCAGCGCATAAAGAAAACCGAATCAGCATATGTCGGCACTGGATTGGTCATAGGCTGCCAGCAAAAGCCCGACGATCTGTTGGTAGGACATGTGAACCAGTATGAGTTAAAGCACATGCAAAGACCATCGTATGGAATCCCCGATGTCGTATCCATAACAACAACCGCTATACTTCCGACACCGCTGCAAACGGTGGTTCCCGGCGGCGGATAGCGACTGTCCGGGTCAAAAAATGGCAAATCAAGGTCCACATAGAAGTTCCACTGGCGCGGCGCCCCCTGAAGGTGAAAACCCGAGGTGTCATCTGCTGTAACGAGCTCAACCAATACCGTATCACCATTCCCGAACGCCGAATCCGGAACGATAACAAGAATCGAGTCACTAACCCAGCTAAGCGCGGAGTCACCCCAGTAATAATCGATTCCAGCAATCCTGACATGTATTGTCGAGGTGTCGACCGCATCAGTAGAGTCAGCTATTTTTATTTTTATAACCTGAAGGGAACACCCGCTCCAGTGCGCAGGAGTAGGTAGAATCAGGTCCGCATAAGGTCCGGGCGCTGACGCCCACGAAGCCCCGAAAAAACCAAGTAAAACCACTGCTAAAGCAAATTTTTTTGTGCCGAACAAACTCATCACATATGCTCTTCGGTTAATTTCGAAATGTGTCTATTGTAATTGTGTACATAAAGGACAAAGCCACGAGCTTTTGTGTGGTGGAACACGGTGTAGGCGCCTGTATCCATGTGAATTTTCCAGAAATACGGCTCTTTTATTTCGAGCAAACCAGCGATAAGTGGCTTTAAAACCGCTCTGTGAGAAACTACAACAAATGTCTTTCCAGAGTTAGTTTCCGCATATTCAACTAATGCCGCCACCGAACGAGCCATAACCTCATAAAGCGTTTCTCCACCTGGTATTTTGAGCTTCTCAGGCTGAGTAAGCCATAATTCATACTCACGAGGATACTTTTCCGCCACAACCTTATGTGGCACCCCCTCCCACTCACCAAGCGAAATGTTCGTGAATCGCTCATCAATTTTCAGCGGACAACTCTGTGATTCAGCTATTATTTGCGCCGTTTTAAGCGCCCTCGAAAGCGGGCTCGAAACTACAAAGTCCACTTTAAAATGAGCAAGCTCACGGGCAAGGGCTTCAGCCTGTCTAAGCCCATTCTCGTTTAGTGGGAAATCAGCCCTCCCGCGGAAAATCCCTTCTTTGTTAGCTTCCGTCTCGCCGTGCCGAACGAGTATTATTGTCGTCTTATCATGCTTCATTTTTGCTTTACTTCCTTTGAAGAATTTCTTCTATTGATATTGTTACTCGTCTATTTATACTTCTGCCTTCGGGCAATCTATCGTCTCCTATAAGCACCTCCTCAACCTTTCCGCCTTTGAATCTTAAAATTTTATAAGGTTCAAGGTCGCGCTTGCCCTCAACCACGAATTTTATGTTGTGGTCGTTAAGCCATTTCTGGAACTCTTTCCGGGTTTTAAGACCCAATGTGAACCTCATCAGCTCCTTAAAGAGATATAGTTCATGATTTGCTCTTTCATAAGAAAGCTGAAGGTTTCTTGCCGGGGTACCTATAATGTCAGTGTGTCCAACGACTCGTACAATGATTTTATTGCCAGGAATGTTAGCTTTACTAATTATCACCTTAGCAAGGTCCTCAAGGCGGCTCTCAAGATACTTCGATTCGCTTATCGCCTCGTCGAATGTAAACCTGACCATTACTGATGATTCCGTTCTATGCTCCCAATTCTCCACAAGAATAAGAATAGGTTCCGATAGAAAGTCATAAGAATGCCCGTACTTATCCTTAAGATGAACTGATATCTGATAGCTTTTTCTGGGGTCAATAAGGTTTCCCTCTTTGTCGCGCCAATTCCAAGGTATTTTCTTTGGCGGTGGACCTGCGCCCTCGGACAAAATGACCGTGGTCTCCTCGCCCTCGCCGGCAATAACGCAAACCATATGCGAATCAATGAGCGTGTCAGCTGTAATGTCGACCAAAATAACATTTTGAGCATACTCCGCTGGTATATCGAAATCTTTAGCCACTATAGCCTCCTTTATCGACTTGAAAACTATCTCCTCAGCGGTAAGCCAAACTTTAACGAGCGCTTTATCGGATTCCCTTTCACCAGCACCCAAAGCAATAGGAATACGCTCAAGGGGGCAGAACATCTGCATCTTGGGAAGCAAATAGTTTCTGAGCATATCGAGCTTTTCAAGGGTAAGAATTGGGTCAGTGCCCTTAGGCGGAATGCCCTCGATAAGAATAACTGCGTTGGCGTTGGAACACAACAATCCAGCAATTTTATCAGCTAATGTGTCGAACACAGCCTTCGCCGAATCAGGAAGGTCGGTCTCGTCAAGTCCTATCTCAAACTGGTATGCGAGAACATTGACTCCAATAAGCTTTGCGGTTATCTCGGCACGACGGTTTTCCTCGCAAATCATTTCCTTATCCCGTTTCGGGACATAAGGGCTAACTATCTTTATCCTTGGTCGCATATAGTCGTATTCGCTTGTGGGAACCAGTATTACCGACGATTTCGGCGCACCCAATCTAACCAATGTTTTTGCAACTCTTTCCCCTCTCCTACGAGCAAGTTCCTCGCCAAGAGTATCGCTTAATGTGTCAACATATCCTCTCACCTCAAGCAGCACTTCCGGGTTATCAATCATTCGTTCAGCAATAACGCTTAATGCGCGCATAAACCGTGGAGGTATACTATCCGAGTTAGGCTCGAAAAACACTATTGGTTCTAACGGCTCCTCCTGCCTTATGTAAGTCAGCGTTGGAATCGATATGAATGGCAATTTTGGCTTAACTTCAGCACGAACTTTCTCGTAAACCGTTATAGAGTGAGCAAGCCTGTTGTCAGTTTCGTCGGTTTCCAGTATTTTACCATTAACACCGGGAAACCTGCTGCCATCATCATCCACCGTTATGAATATCGAGTATGAACCGGGTACCTTGGGCAAAAACGATATGCTGTATCCTATCGTATCACCCACATCAAGCGGCGGCAATGTATCAACACGAACCACCTTCGTATCACCGTAGGCTACCCTAACCAGGGAAACGAGTACCGGCGAATCGATAGGGGCCTCACCGTTATTAGCGACCATCATTCGCATTTTAACTGTGTCGAGGGGTACGACATCGGCTATGCTGTCAATCATTACGAAAAGGTTGGGCTTTGGTGGTGGCGGTGGTGGTGGCTTAACACGTTCAGCATAAATAAGACTAACCTCATGAGAGACAAGCCCGGAAGAGGCGACCTCAGGAGTAGCAAAATGATATCCCATGCTGTACCCAAGGTGAAAACCACTCTTATAAAACGGTAAAACGAGCTCGACCCACGCTGAATAATTTCTCACGCCAGCAAGGAAATTCGCACCAGCATAGCTCAACTTTGCGCCCGCCTGCGGAACAAAACCAATGCCTGCCTGATACTTACCACCTGCCCACAGCCACAGGAATCGCCCCAAACGATAGTCCGCGGTAAAATTAAGTCGCCTTTGCGATGAGTTCTCACCGCTTGATACGGAAAGGCGCGGTTTGACAATATTTTCGAGCCACAGATTAATGTGCCCATTCTTGATTCTGATCCTTGCACCACCATCAAGACCAA
Organism: bacterium; assembly: GCA_021159335.1. NCBI lineage: Bacteria > bacterium. The sequence goes on along the minus strand of JAGGRZ010000076.1, from coordinate 3,487 downwards.
CTGACAAAAACCACGACCTATCAGCGAATACAGGGTCGTTGCCGACGAATTCGTGGAAATCGCTCACAGCATAGTGTCCATAGAACAATGTTGGCGATAACCATCCATTAACGCCAATTCCTATATAAGGAACATGGAACTCACTGGTGATACCTATCGGCGCTATCTTCTCGAGACCGAAGTATTTATTGCTTATGTGCTCAAAACGGCCGCCTAACCTGCCGAAATAAAGCTTTCGCGAGAAAAAAGAAAGTTTAGCCGTGTAAAGATTGTCACCTATACCGTAAAAAGGCTTTGCGAACTGAGCCGAAAAAATCCTCCCGTTCTCCCAGATAGGTATGGGAATCTCAGGCATTGGATTGGGGAAGAACTGTAAAGGCTCATTTATTGGCTGTGCATTTATTAAGGCTAAGACAGCAACAAAAGTTATGAGTGCAGTTTTCCTCATACCGAAACCTTGATATTTTTAATATAATAAACAAATAAAACAAACTCATTCAAGCTATTTCTTAAGTGTGATTTGTTATAAGCGCTATATTATCTATTTTTTCGCCTAAAAATCTTTCCCCTATCTCCTTAAACCTTTCGGGAGCATCTGAAACCATAAATTTCACGCTTCCTTCACCTGCATCAGAAAGAAGTCTATTTTCGGCAAGGAAATCCTTCACCTCCTCAGCTACAGCGGTGGCGGAATCTATAATAGTTATTTCATTGCCCACGACATTCCTTATAGCATTAACCAGAAGCGGATAATGAGTGCACCCCAAGACAAGTGTGTCTATTCCCTGCTCTACTATTTCGTCGAGGTAATAGTGCACAAAATACTCCACAGCTTCGCCCTCGAAAAAGCCCTGCTCTGCGAGCGGCACGAAAAGCGGGCATGGTTTGACGAAAATTTCCGCATCCGGCGCAAGTGATTTCAAAGCTTTCTGGTATGCACCCGAGTTGATTGTCCCGACAGTCCCTATGACTCCTATTTTTTTGTTTTTAGTCGCTCTAACAGCAGCTTTAGCACCGGGCTCGATAACACCCATCATTGGGGCAACTATCCAGCGAGCAAGCTCGTCCATGGCAAGGCTTGAAGCGGTGTTGCAAGCCACGAGCAAAAACTTTATGCCAAACCCCATAAGAAGTCTTGCATTCTGAAGCGCGAATTTCCTTACTATCTGCGGCGAACGTGGACCATAGGGGTAACGAGCCGTGTCACCGAAGTATATCAAATCTTCGGCAGGAAGAACCTTACGAAGCGCACGAACGACGGTAAGCCCGCCTACGCCGGAATCAAAAATACCAATAGGCCTTTTTGAAAGGTCTTGATTAATCATTTCTAAAAATTTGCGCTCTCGCTAAAATTTATCAAGAAAAAACTGTGCTACCGCTTATTGCCAAGAAAGTATCCAAGTTTAATGTTGAAAATGATAGATTTTTCATTATTTTATATGGTTAAAAATTACTTCTAACGGGAGTATGGGTTTGTTTAACAAAATATTTGGAACGGCGTCCGAGCGACACATAAAGAAGTTGATGCCCACAGTTGAGCGCATAAACGAGCTTTACGAAGAATACGCTGCGCTCTCGGATGATGAGCTACGCGCAAAAACAGACGAGTTCAGGCGAAGAATACTTGAGCAAACCATAGACCTTCACAAGGAGCTAATAGAACTCGATAATGAAATATCAACATGTCAGGACGCCGACGAGATAGAGGAGCTAAGGGACCAGCGCGAAAGACTCCTTAACGAAATCTTTCAGCGGGAACAGGAAGTTCTGAATGAGATTTTGCCCGAAGCTTTCGCCGTTGTTAAGGAAACCTGCCGGAGACTCGTGGGAACTGAGTTTACCCTGATGGGTCAGAAGATGGTATGGGACATGATTCCGTACGATGTTCAGCTTATCGGCGCCATAGTCCTTCACGAGGGCAAAATAGCGGAGATGGCCACAGGCGAGGGAAAAACGCTCGTCGCCACCATGCCGCTTTACCTTAATGCGCTCGCTTTTGACCACAACTGGGTCAAGCTTGCTTTGAATCGCTGGGGCGATGACATCGATAAATACCAATTCGTCCCGCTCGAAGCCGAGGACGAAACTCCTATACCGCCAGGACGGGGCGTTCATCTCGTTACCGTTAACGACTATCTTGCGCGCCGCGACGCCCAGTGGATGGGTATGATTTATAACTTCCTTGGGCTAACTGTTGGAGTAGTTCACGAAGGGATACAGCCCAGCACGCCGGAACGAAAGGAGCAATACCTCAAGGACATAACATACGGAACAAACAACGCCTTCGGGTTCGATTACTTACGCGATAACATGGCCGTAACACCGGAAGGGGTGGTTCAGCGAGAACATTACTACGCTATAATAGACGAGGTCGACTCGGTTCTAATAGACGAGGCAAGAACACCGCTCATAATCTCAGGACCTGTTGAGAGCAGCATAGCGGAAAAATACCGCAGGTGGAATGGACCTGTTCGCCACCTCGTATCTCTTCAAATGAGGGAATCTGCCAACCTTCTTGCTAATGCGCGAAGGCTTTGGAAAAAAGCGGAGGACCTCGAAGCCGAGGGCAAAGGAGGCGAAGCCAGCAAAATTCGCGGACAAGCAGCAACGATGCTCCTGATGGTCAAAAGAAGCACTCCCAAAAACCCACAGTATCTGAAGCTCATAAAGGAACCAGAAATCCTTAAAGCGGTAAACCACGAAGAAGCCATAAGGCTTCGCGATAAAACGATGAACGAACTCGACGAGAAACTTTATTTCGTAGTGGATGAACACGAAAACTCGATAAATCTTACTGATAAGGGAAGGGAAGAACTCGCGCGATTCAGCAAAAAAGACAAGGAAATTTTCGTTCTGCCAGACCTCGCCGATGAACTTTCCAAAATAGAGGGAGACGAAGAACTTTCTGAGGCAGAGAAGCAAAGGCTTAAACAGAAAGTTTACAAAAAGTTTGCCGAAAGAAGTGAAATAAACCATGCCATATCACAGCTTCTAAAAGCTTATGTAATGTTTGCCAAAGATGTCGATTATGTTGTCCAGCAGGGCAAAGTTATAATAGTTGACGAGTTTACTGGCAGACTAATGCCCGGCAGACGCTATTCGGAAGGATTGCATCAGGCTCTTGAGGCGAAAGAGGGAGTTAAAGTCGCCGGCGAAACGCAAACATATGCCTCAATAACGCTTCAGAATTACTTCAGGATGTATCGCAAGCTCGCCGGAATGACCGGAACAGCTATGACCGAAGCTCCCGAATTCTGGGAGATATACAAACTTGATGTTATCCAGATACCAACCAACCGCCCCGTGCGAAGAGTCGATTTCAACGATAGAGTGTATCTAACCCGCAAAGAAAAATTCACCGCCGTTATAGACGAAATAGAATTCTATCACAAGCGGGGGCAACCAGTTCTCGTTGGCACTGTCTCGGTGGAAGTATCGGAGATGTTATCCCGAATTCTCAAGCGGAAAAACATTCCTCACTCCGTTC
>JAGGRZ010000075.1 GCA_021159335.1 bacterium | reverse complement strand
ACCAACACCACTCGCTTCAGCTTCTTTCGTCCATCCTCCATCGTTGCCCTAACAATATAAACCCCAGACTGTATCGTCTCATCAGGGTGCCATATGAGTGTTCTTTCACCTTGTGATTCGACAAAGGGTTGAATTCCTTTGCTGATGAGCCGTCCTCGTAAATCGTATATCTCCAACTTCGCTCCAGCAGGCACAGTGATTTTAACGGATGAATTGAATGGATTTGGAAAGACTGATATATTGGTTTTTGCTGGAAATTTAGATGAATTTTCCGCTATCTTTGTTGTATCAGCGAAATCAAGAACAATGACATCATAGTATTCAAGCCTTGGGACCACAAGCCTGATGACACTGTCCTCATAATCAAATGCAGGATAGACCGTATCCGGGAAGTCGGGCGAGATTATCATCACACTATAGCAACTATCTCTAACGGGAATCGTTACCGGGATGCTGTCCTGCGGGAGCATTGTATGGGTTACTGTGTCCCAATTATGGTTTATAATGTGTAAATAAGCCTTAAGACTGTCATCTTTATATGTATATGCAATCGCTACTTTTGATTCATTCGCATAACTTGGTGCTATAGTGTCGCCGTTATAGGGCACAAAACCATTCACCGTAACGAGGGATTCGTCCGGGCTTATAAAGGTATTTTTATAGATTTCGGGTCCATATTCATTTATGAAATCGGTGATAGGTTTGACGACATCACCAACAGAGGTACCATCGGAGAGGCTATCAAGCCAGATATAATATCCCTCATTTCCGGTGAGAGGGACGGCGAATCTCAAACCTGAAGCATAGGCTTCCGCCATATATGTCCGCAAATATGCTGCACGCTCATCGGCTGGCTCATCTTTGCCGCCAAGATGATAAAACGGAAATCCCGTATGTCCAAAGTCAAGAAACGCTATCATCGGAAGTTGTCTTCCTACATATTCAATGGCATTTTTTAGTAGCCATCTGTAGCTATTAACAAAAACCCTTCGGGCATCAAGATGTATTTTTTGCGAATCCGAGGCAGAAGGTGCAGGATATGATGGGGGCTTGCCAATATTAAAGACAAAATAATCCACAGCAGAATCTGGATGATAGCATGAGCCATTATATGTCAAATATATATCCCTACCAACCGATGAAGCATAAGCCCGAATACTGTCAACAAGCGGTTTCCAAAACAATTCCTTGGTGCGGTAATTAGAAAACGAGGCTTTATAAAGATTTTCTACTTCATCCAGAAGAGATGGCAAATATGAAAATACTATTTTCCTATACTTAGGGGGAAACCAAATCAAATAGAAAGGATTGCAGGGGTTAAGGGCGTTGGCTACAGTTGGAGTGCATCCAAATGGGTTCTTTGTCCAGTTGTGATATTCAAGATACTTGCGATAGTTGAATAAATTCATCGTCCCGTCGGGACATTGACCAGTATCCGAAAAATCAACAAGCATCTCAGTTTCCCACCGGGGGTTAGTGGGGGTCCAACTAGAATCTTCATAAAATCGCTTAAGGACAAACTGCCTGAATCCGCATCCGAACGCCTGAAACTCAGAGATATAGGCTTCGCTCGCTGTTGTAAAAAGTCTCAATTTCCTCGCCCACACACGGGAAACCAGAAATGACCTGACCGAATCGGTATTACCACTTACCGAAATAGGTGGGGTGAAGTTTTGCCACATAGCTCCATCCCAATATTGAACACTGAAATCCGCCAGAGGATGCGCCGAGGGGAACGCGAGATAAATTTGACAAATCCGCCGCGGTCGCTTGAGGTCTATTTCAAGCCAATGACTATCCCCAACTGCTGAGTGCCAGAATGTCGTAAAATTATTATCAAAAGCATTTTGAGCTGAATCAGCATTAGAACTTGCCAACGGTTCTGGAAAATGCCATTCTATAGAATCAGGAAAGTCTCTTCGGCATATAAGCGAAATCCTTGTGCATATATTAGCCGTTCCGAGAGCGTAGTCATCATAACCATCATTAGAATTATCTTCTGGTGCAACAGTTGTATCAAAGTTAATTCTGTATGCTCCGCTTATTTCATCAAACTCTAATGACCTTACACCAGCGTCTATTTGCTCATATGCCCACCAGAGGCAATAACTCAGCCAGTTCTCATTCGCAATAGAAACATGGCATGTTACGCTGGTTCCGCTTAGATTAGGGATAAAATATAACACACCTTCGGTGTTCACCGTAGCGAAATCATCGTATATAACTGATGGTATTGAGAATGGTCTTGTGCTATCCTCGCTGTGTGCGCACGGCCAGCCAGCGTAAGGGACAAGAAGGGCACACTGAACCCCACCTTCAAAAATGGCACCACGAGCCTCCGCAGTGTCAATGATCCAACTCCGCCTCGGGAAAAGATTACATGGTATATTTTGATATTTAAACCAGCCGCGCTTGATAAACTGTGGTTCGAAATACAGTGCCAAAGAGAGAAGTGTATCTCTATCCAAATGGCCGCCAAAAACGCAAACCATCACATCGTTTAGGTCGCTGACTACTTGTGCTCCACATATCCCTGCTAAGATAATCATTACTAATAAGAAAACTATCGCATTTTTCATTTTGAACCTCCATTTATCTTATATAAACTATACTTTTTGTTATACAGTTGCCATTCTCTGTCTGTGCCTTTATCAAATATATCCCCGACGCCGTTAATTGGTCGGGAGTCCAAATGTATTTCCTCATTGTTTTATTTCCACAAGATGAAGAAAGACCATTATCAAATTCTATCTTTTCGTTCATTCCTTCATCAAGAGGAGAAAGTTGAGGATAAGCACATATCAACCGTCCCTGTAAGTCATAAATCTTCACTTCAGCATCAGCGGGAGCAGTAATAACACACGATGAATTAAACGGATTGGGAGCAACAGTGAGGGAAAGTTTTTCAATAAACGATTCGTTTTCCTTAACCAATATATTTTCGCGCAAATTTATCCTATAATATGTGTTTAACACTGCTCGAGTGCTCAGCTCTCGCAAGCTAAGTTTAAGAAAATATCTTCCCGTCGCAAGTCCTGATGTATTCCATACAATAAGCGTGTCATTTCGCACTTGGTGACTGCTCCAATCCATTAATGGTCTCCATTCGAGCGAATCGGGGTCGATAATAGTATCGATGGGATAATATACATAATACAAGCGATACGCATCAAAACCATATGGAGAATCTGGGGTTCGTTCAACATAAGCATCGCCGATAATCGCGACATTCTCATCAACTGTTGCAGTAGCGGGAGATTTTATGACAGCAACAATAGCAGCGCCTTTATCAAACACTCTGATAGGACTCAAAGCAAATGTGCCCAATACTACTGCGACAGCGGAATCGGCAACGACGAAATCTCTCCACACAGTGCAGTGGTTAAGAACCAACATTCCATCACTTCGGGTTCTTACTGTAGCCCTTATATCCGAGGAGGACACAAAAACCTGCGAATGTCCAGCAGCGGTGAGCGGTCCGCCTTTGCCATCGTGAATTGAATTTGAAAGATAAGCCACCGATGAATCGTAACAGATAAACTCGCCGATAATAGAATTGTCCACTCTTATATTAGATTTTGAAAACATCTGTAAATGCCAGCAGGTCACGGTGGTATTCAAAAGATGGATAGTTCTGTCATTAAACGGGGCATACCAATCATCATAATGTGCACCATCCAAAAGACCTGAGATCGTGTCGCACACATCCTGCGTGAATCTCACAATTATATCGCATTGGCTGTTTTCGACAGTTAGCTCTGAAAAGGACGCACAACTTGGATTAAACATACAGTATGAGCTGTCAATAATAAAAGTATAACCCGTTCCTGATACAAACGGTGATGATGGCGTTACCTCCCAGTGCTCCACAAAACTAAATGAGTCCGTGCCGAAATCTATGGTAACCATACTTGACTCAGGCACCTGAATATGTATCATAGCATATTCAACATTGGAAAAATGAACCACGGACGAATCTCTTGCGGAATATTCGCCCCCGCCAGTAACATTTATGAAATTTATTCTGGCTTTTTTGGAAAAAATCGCCGTAGTGCCAGTGTAATCGCTATTCTCCACATACAAAGAAGAATTATCCCTGATAAAAGTATATCCTGGATATCCACCATAATCAAATCTACTGTTCGTTATACGAATTTCCGAGCTATCAGCTCCAACAATTGCGAATTGCCATTCGTATGCTGACATTAACCTCAAATCGGTGGAATCAACTATTATCTTTCCATTATGGATAGCGATTAAATTGCCGTAAATATTCACTGATGAATTCTTCATCATAAGAACCCCATTGTTAAGAACAACAATATTGCATTCATAGTAGCAGGATGTGTCCTCAATCATAAGTGTTTCGTTGGGGTCAGTATAGCCAACATAAAGAATAGAGTCAAAGCTTTCACTTCTCGATTCTGAGAAAAAAGCCTCACTAACGGGCTCAATCGGCATCGGGGAAATTATTGAATCACTACTTTCAATCATTTCACGGAACAATCTTAATGTGTTCTCATTGATTTTGTCGAAGTCAATAGAGTTGGCAGAAAAGAAGGAAACAAAAACAATGAC
>JAGGRZ010000074.1 GCA_021159335.1 bacterium | reverse complement strand
AGAAGTTCACAGAATTTTCTCATTTCATACAGTTAACAGATGTTCTTGTTGGAGTGGTATCTTATTGTTTAGATTTTGAGAAATTAAACAATGAAGGTTATTTTAAATTAGGAAAAATATTGCTTCCTTTGGTTGATAGATTGATAAACAATCCTAAGAATAAAAATAGTAGTTTTGGCTATTATAAAAAATATAAAGTTTCCTTTTTTCCTGATAAAAACGGTGAAGTTTACCAAAAAAGAGATATAAAGTTAAAAAATTTTATTCAAAATTTACAAGAAATTCCCGGTCTTCTTAGTCAATCTTGAGGGGTTTGGGAGGTGATGGAGAGGTGAGACCATTGTCCCCTCACTAACCGGGGCATCCGTGGATCATTTTTATTTTACCTCTTTCGGCAAATACTCCACTGCTCCAAAATTACCCGTTCTGAACGCGTAAATAAGGTCGATAACTTCTCGCACGGCGCCCATTCCCCCTGCCTTTTTGCAAACATAATCCGCTGCCGCTTTAACCGCCGGGTGAGCATCTGCTGGAGCAGCCGAGAACCCACTTCTACGCATTACGGGAAGGTCGATTATCTCATCGCCCATAAAGCCCGTCTCATCGGCTTTGAATCCAGTTTCGGAAAGAAGTTTCTCGTATGCCTGAAGTTTTTTGGGGTTCCCTTGAATTATGTAATCGAACCTGAGTTCTTTTGCGCGACGAGCGACGACATCGGACACCTTACCGCTTAATATCGCTGTTTTTATTCCTATTGAATGCAAAACGCACAAGCTGTAGCCGTCCTTAACATCGAATCGTCTCATTTCCGCCCCGTCGGAAAGATAAGTTATGCCTCCATCAGTTAACACTCCATCGACATCGAATATCAAAAGCCTAAGGCGTAAAATTTTTGGCGCAAGGTTTTTGTAATTCATCATTTGCTCCCCAAAGCTTTTTTTATTAGCTCTTCGAGTTCCGCATCGGGATTTTTCTTGAGCGCGTTCTCGACGCGTTTTGCTGCTTCCTTTTTCGTGAAACCCAGTGCCTCGAGTGCCTCAATAGCTTCTGTCGCTCTCTGGGGTAGTATGCGCTCTTTTGATGGTATTTTTATCTTGCCTTTTAACTCTATCACTATCCGTTCTGCTGTTTTCCTGCCTATCCGCGGCAACTTTTCGAGTGATTCTACATCGCCGAGCTCGATGTATTCTGCCAGTTCGTCATGTCTCGTTCGGGAGAGCATTGCCATAGCAAGTTTTGGTCCTATTTTTGACACTCCGATTAGTTTCCTGAACATTTGCCTTTCCTCTTTCTGAGCGAAGCCGTAAAGTTCCATGCCGTCCTCACGATGAACGAGGTGAACGAAAAGTTTTGCTTGCTCGCCTATCTCTGGCAGAAGGTCGAATGTCCAGACGCTTATAAGAATGTGATAGCCTACCCCATTGCAGTCAATAACGGCTGAGGTCGGGCTTTTGCTTATCAGTTTTCCGTGGATGAACTCATACATTTCGCTGCTTAAAATTTGTCATAATAATAACCTTGACTAAATGATTTTTGCAAGTCAAATTTCGGCAAATGCTCGTAAGGTATTTTATAGAGGGTTTGCTTCTGGGGCTTTCGCTCGGGGTTACATGTGCCGTAACATGTGGTCCTGTTATTCTTCCTTTTGTTCTTCGCGCTGATAGGGGGCTTCGCTCCTCGCTCAAAATTTTTCTCGAGCTTTTCACTGGAAGAGCTCTTGCGTACGGCGCGGTAGGTGCAGCGGCAGGTTCACTTGGAGGAATGATTCCGCAAAATACGAGGAGTTTAATATCGTCTGTGGCATTTCTTGTTTTGGGGTTAATACTCATTTACATCGGAATAAGAAAAGAGGCTACTCCAGCCATTCACTTCAAAGGTTTTTTGAGCAAGTATATCGCTCGACCTTTCGTCGTCGGTGTGCTTACTGGACTTGAGCTTTGTCCGCCGTTTATGCTTGCTATAGCCCGAGCTGCCAGCATAGGCGGTGCGCTTGGTGGTGTGATGCTTTTTATGGGCTTCTTAATAGGGACTAATGTTTTCATAGTTCCTTTTGCGTTCTTTGGCGTCGTGGCGGGGAAGAGAGGCTTTGTTATTGCAGCATCCATAATAGCGATAATAGTTGGCTCGTGGTTTGCGCTTCAGGGGGCAAGTGGGTTGATTCTTTATTCCAGTCGCGGTATACCAGAAAGCGAAGCTAATTTCTCTGTAATAGGTGTCCCTGAGGCTCCGCAGGTGCTTATAGTAAGCGATAACTCATGGGGTGACACTCTTTTTAATCTTATTAAACCCGCGACAGTCGGGACAGTTCTGGTCGCAGACCCAGTTAATGCCAAAGAAATCGCGAACAAAATCGATACGATGGGTATAGTTATCTGGATATCGGATTCGCAGGTTCCGAAAGAAATAGTCAAAAGATTGGGGGTTGTCGTGGCAAGGAATTGCAAAGATAAAAAAACTTTGTTGCTACTGAATGATTTTATGACTACTTATTATTTCAAGCGCCGTTTCGGGAAAGGTTTCAAATTAGAGTGGAAGGGTAGATGAAACGAAGTAAAAAGTACCCTATTCATAAAAGAAGGGGTGCTAAAAAGAGCATATTGGGGATTTTGTCAATTATATTTTTGTGCTCTGGTATCGCTGTTATCCTTCTTTATGGTGTCAAAGGCAGGGGTGCATCAAGAAAGCCCGAGATAAACATAGTCCCGAGGAAACCCGAGATAAATTCTGCCATATACAAAGCCAGCGCCTATCTTGGGGTGCCCCGCAAAAACATTAGATTCGGCAAAGAGACCGAAGGGCAAATAAAAAATGTTACAATAATTGTTAATTCCTCCTTTCCACCAGCATTCGTTAATCATGTTTTCCAAAAGTTTATCACGGATGCGGGAGGTATTGTTTACGATGCGGTCGAGAAAGGTTGGAGTGTGAACAAGATTCTTTTGGCGGTGGGCGATTCCTCGGGAATAACGCACAGGATAAAATTGATTAGAAGGCATTCGGCGCCTGTGGAGTCGGCTTATGTAGCGCTTCTTATAGATGATTTCTGCGTCCGACCGATGCGACTCGAGCAAAAATTCTTCAAGTTAGGTATAAAGCTTAGCGCTGGAATCCTGCCCAGTAGAGAATTCACTCGCAATGTGGTTACTTTGCTTGCGGAATATCCAAATGTTGAGCGAATAGTCCATCTTCCTATGGAACCACGAGGCTATCCCGACATAGACCCCGGTCCCGATGCGATATTGACCTCAATGTCGGATAAGAGGATAATGGAACTCACGATGAAAGACATAGACCAGATTCCTGGTGCAGTGGGTGTCAGCAATCACATGGGCTCACTCGCAACTGAAAATCAGCGAGTTATGCGTGCTGTAATGATGATTTTGAGGCAGCGCGGGCTTTTCTGGGTTGATTCGAGGACGACGATATATACTGTCTTCGCAGAAATAGCCCAGGAACTCGGAGTTAAAGCTGCGAAAATAGATCATCTACTCGACCCTGAGGGATTCTCCAAGGAACAAATAGAACAGAGGTTGTTTGAATATTGCCTCGGTTCGCGAGGAAAACCAGCCGTAATACTTAATGCTCATGTTTCGGACACTATCCTATCGATTCTTGCCAAGGACATCCCTGTCCTAAAGCGATATGGAGTCAAGTTTATATGGGTATCCGAGGCTATAAGACGGAAGGCACAATGGCATCGCAAAAGCCAAAAGATTTGAGAATTTACAGGCTATTGAAACCCGAGCTTATAAGGCTTTGGGAACATGTTGATGAACCTATCGATGAGGAGACTGGAGAGCCGATACCACTGCGCCCGGAAAGGATAACCGAAATTGTGCTTCAAAAGTGTGTCGATGTGCTCGATGAAACCGGTGCTGTGAAGAACAAAAGAAAACTTTTTGCGGAACTTTTGTTCCGGGAGAAAGAAAATCCAACGGCTATAGGTGATGGGATAGCTATACCTCATGTTCGGAGCGTTAATGTTCGAGAGCTCGTCATGTGCTTTTTGCGTTTCCCCGAGGGTGTCAGGATGAAGTCACTCGATGGTGAGCCTGTTTATTTCGTTTTTTGTATAGTCGTCCCCAAATTTTTGGAGGACATTACGGGCTATCAGAGGATTTACAGGAAGCTTATAGATTGGCTTCGCTCATCGAATTTTCGGGAAGAATTATCAGAAGCAAAAGATGCCGGTGAGGTAATAAGAGCCATAAGGATGATGGAATGAGTCTTTGGCGCAAAAGCGCTGGTTACGCAGTTGGGAGAGCATTCACATCGTTTTTAGTTTTTTTGTTGCTTCCTATTCTTACGCGCCTTCTTACGCCTGAGATGTTCGGAACATGGCAGATTATGGCTTTCTTTGCTGCTGTGGTTATGGTGATGGTTCAGCTTGGACTCGATCAGGCATTATTCAGGTTTTATGTTATCGACTCGAAAAATAGGGGCAGATACCTTGCCGTAACATATTTGTTCGTGGCTTTCGCCTCGATAGTGATGTTTTTGATAGTTTTCATTCTCAAAAATCCTCTAAGAACTGTTCTTTTAAGCAGGATGTCGAGCCCAAATCTTGTCTTGCTTGCCGCACTGTGGGGGATCGTTGACGCTTTCTTTTTTACCACGACCACCGTTTTCCAAGCTGAGGAGCGAGTTTCAACATTCGTTATGTGCGATGTTACCCGTGCTCTTCTTGGATATGGTATGGGGTTATTTGCTCTTCAGGCTGGCTACGGAATAGTAGGTCTTGTGTGGGCATGGATTTTTTCTGCATTAGCTGTCCTGTTTTTGGTTTTCCCGCTTATAACAAAAAGAATTGCTTCACCGCGACCGGTTGCCTTGGTATTGCCCATGGTAAGATACGGCTTTCCGCTGGCGATTAATATGTTGATAATAAAGTTTTTCACATTCACTGATAGATGGCTTATCGCGCGTCTTTCGGGACTCTCTGATGTGGGCTCGTATTCCGCCGGTTTGAAGATAGCAGGGATAGTTCAGGCAGCATTGATACCAATCCGTTATGCGTGGCTTGCGAGAATGTTTAATCTTTACAAAGAAGGTAGGCTTAAAGAAAAGCTGCCGCATTTCTGGCGTCAAATAAGCGGTTTCATTGGCTTCGTTGCCGTATTTGTTATAATCTTCGCGAAAGAAATTTTTTCGTTGATGATAGGACCGGGTTACGAGTCGGGAAGGTTTGTTATCCCAATACTGGCGGCAGCGTTTTTCATAGACGCGTTGATACTGGTTGCCGATGCCGGTATCTATGTGACAGGTAAAACATCATTGATTCCAGCATACACTTTTTTCGCAATGCTTGGAAACATTTTCCTTTGCATTCTCTGGATTCCTCGATTTGGCGTTTTGGGTGCTGCGTTTGCGGTGTTTGTTTCATATGCCTTGTTGTTTTTCATGTTTTGGCGGGCTGGACAGTTCTTATATCATGTTGATATACCTTATGTAAAGGTTTTTTCATCGGTTGTGGCGGTGATTCTTTCTATGATAGTTTCCGCTGGTGAGTTTGCTTTAATAGTAAGACTTCCCATTTTCATTGTGATATCAACAGCATTGATTCTCGTTACCGGGATCGAACGCGACGCAACTGTCTTTTTAAAAAATACCATTAGAAAGCGGGGCAAAAAGTAACTGTGAAAAGGGAAATAGTAAAACAGTTAAAAAGTTTTCTTATTGGAGAGTGGGTTATTCTTGGGATAGGCAATCGTCTTCGCGGCGATGATGGTTTTGGGTCTATTGTAGCCGAAAGACTTGGGAAAGTCACGGGTTCAGAAAGAATTTTTGACGGTGGTGTTGCCCCGGAAAATTTTTTGGGGAAGATAGCCAAGTTGAATCCAAAAAGTATGCTTATTCTTGATGCCGTGGTTTTTGATGGTGAGCCAGCAGAGCTTAGGATTTTTACGCCTGATGACTTTGGGGAGCAACTAACATTAACTCATGGACCAACCGATTTTAAGCTCATAAAATCTTTCCTCGGCAATGTTGACATAAGAATTCTTGCAGCGAATCCCGTCAGCGTAAAGTTCGGTGCAAAGTTGTCTCCTCAGATTGATAAATGCATCGACGATGTGGTTTTAACGCTTGCCACCATACTTGTTAATCGATAAAATTAGTTGAATCAAATACTTTTGGGGTAACTATGCTTTTAGTGAAAGATATAGGTGAGCTTCTAACCTGTGATGCTGCTGACGGTGGACCATTGCGGGGCAAGGCGGTTTCGAATCCAGGGTTAATCAAAAATGCTGCGATAGTGATATACGACGGAATCATTGTTGACCGTGGACAACAAGACGAAATCATCAGGAAGTATGGTGACAGGATAACCAACGAAATCAGCGCAGATGGAGGACTTGTTACTCCTGGATTAGTAGACCCTCACACGCATGCCGTTTTTGTCGGCACGAGGGAGCTTGAATTTGAGATGCGGATTCAGGGCAAAAGTTACATGGAGATAGCAAAAGCTGGGGGTGGCATTCTTAATACCGCAAAGCGAGTTCGCGAAAGCAACGAGCAGGAACTTTTAGAGAGTGGATTAAAGTATTTAAATTGGTCGTTGAAGCACGGGACAACTACTATCGAGGTGAAAAGCGGATACGGTTTGTCAACTGAGTCTGAGCTCATGATGCTTCGTGCTATAAAGGAACTTGGGGAACAGTCTGCACTCGATGTTGTATCCACATTTTTGGGCGCGCACGAAGTTCCAGCGGAGTTCAGACCGGACGGGAGAAAAGAGTATGTCGATATCGTGGTTAATGAAATGCTGCCAAAAGTTGCTGAGAAGCGTCTGGCTAAATTTGTGGATGTTTTTTGTGAAGTGGGCGTTTTTGACCTTGACGATACGAAAAAAATTCTTACCCGCGCGAGGGAGCTTGGTTTTGGACTAAAAATTCACGCCGATGAGATTGAGCCTATGGGTGGGACAGAGCTTGGAGTTGAGCTTGGTGCTGCAAGCGTTGACCATCTCGTTGCAGTGTCGGAACGAGGGATCGAAATGCTCGCAAAATCGGATACTGTCGCGGTTTTGCTTCCCGGAACATCTTTTTTCCTCGACCTTGGTAAATTCGCTCCTGCAAGACGGCTTTTAGATTCGGGGGCGATAGTTGCCCTTGCTACGGATTTCAACCCGGGTTCTTCCCCGACGACTAACATGCCTCTCGTTATGTCTATAGCGTGCACGAAAATGAAAATGACTCCGGCTGAGGCATTCGCCGCTGCTACTATAAATGCTGCCAAAGCGTTAAAGCTTGAGGAAAAAGTGGGAAGCATTACGCCGGGTAAGCAGGCTGACCTCGTTATTTGGAATGCGGAAAACCACAGACAAATTCCTTATTTCTACGGCGAAAACCTCGTTAAAATGGTCTTAAAGAGAGGAGAGGTGGTATACAAAGCATGAGAATTAAATCTTATATATATTTGCTCGTGATTTTCGGACTATTCTCTGGTTGCTACTATACATTTACGGAAAAGCCATATATTCAAATTAAAACCATAGCCGTGAAACCTTTCGAAAACGAGACCCAGCAATACGGTATTGCCTCACTAACGACAAGCCTTCTTATACAAAAGATTCAGGGGTCGAGTGGCTATTCTATCGCTGATGAGGAGCGCGCTGACGGTATTATTGAAGGTAAAATAATCTACTATTCACGAGAGGTAAATACATATGATGCTCAGGAGAATCCGCTGGATTACATAATAAAAGTCCGCGCACGGGTGGCGCTTATCGAACGAGTCAGCGGGAAAAAACTTTTCGAGTCCACATTTGAGGGATTCGCGACATTTCCTCTTGACGGCGACGAGGACAAAGCCACAAACGAAGCCGTCGAGATGCTCGCTCAAAGGATTTACGAGAAACTGAAGGGCGGATAAAAATGAAAAAAGTTATTATTATTGTATCAGCGATTTTATCCATATGTTTCAGCGAACATTTTGTTGCCTTTCGTAAGCACGACTATAGCCTTCTTTTCGCAAATTTGTCTGAACATCCGATTGATGAAAGGCGAAAGATTGCAATAAGGTTGCTTAAGGACTTTCATGCCCATGCTCAAAAGAACCTTATCCGAAGGCTTGAAGCTCTGCGTGCTAATAATCCCGACAAAATATCTTTTAAACCTCTTTGGCTTCTTGATGCCGTGATAATTGAAACAGATAGAAACATTGTAAACATTCTTTCGGCCGAATTCCCAGAATACGATTTTATCGTTGAGCATGAACAATTCGCGGAATTGAGCAATGCAGGGCATTCATTGATGGCGATGGATACATTTCCTCCAGAAAGCCTGGTTTGGGGAATCGATACGCTTCACATCAGGCAGGCATGGGAAATTTATGGCACTTACGGTGATGGAGTTCTTGTGGCGATACTTGATTCAGGACTTGAACCGTGGCATTCAGATATTATTGGTGGTGTATTCGAGAATGTTGATGAAGGCTTCGTTTATAACGGCATCGACGATGATGGTGACAGCCTTGTGGACGACATCTGGGGATACAATTTCATCGATACAACATCGCATCCCTATGATGACCGTGGTCATGGGACACATGTTTCCGGCACTGCGTGCGGTAGAAACGGGATAGGAGTTGCTCCGCGGGCGAGGATATTGCCTTTAAAAGTTCTTAATAGTCATGGGAGTGGTCGCCCTTCGATTGTTTGGCTTGCCACGCAATTCGCGCTTGAAATTGGTGCGGATATAGCCAACTACTCGATAGGCTGGCATGACACAACCACGACGATGAAAACAGCCTGGCGAACTGCAATGACTAACGCTATAACTGCTGGATTGGTTATAGTTGCTGGAGCGGGCAATGAAGGAGGAATGTATGGTGCACCGAACAATCTGCGGCTTCCAGGTGCGGTGCCTGAGGTTATAACTGTTGGCGCCATTGATACGGCAAAGAATATCGCGGGCTTCTCAAGTGTAGGTCCTGTGGAGTGGAGCGATCATCCGTATCCACCTGGTTTAATAAAACCTGATGTGGTCGCCCCAGGTGTTGGTATATTATCGTCCATAATAACAGGCGATAGAGGTTTGAATAGCGGAACATCTATGGCTACACCTCATGTGGTTGGTATCTGTGCCCTGTTAAAGCAACTTAATCCAGAGCTGACGCACCAGCAAATAAAAGCCATAATAGAGTCAACAGCCGTAGATCTCGGTCCCGCAGGAAAGGATTCAATTTATGGAAGTGGCCTTGTGGACCCTGTTGAAGCACTTGCAAGCGCGACAAGCCTCATAAGATTTCATTGGAGCTCAACTGAGTCCGGAACGCTTATCGTAATGCCTTACAAACTTAGATTTTTCGGCGATAGCGGTGTTGTTAAAGTTCCTGATTCATCACAATTTCTGATTTTCAAGGCCGATGGATTTGTTCCTGAAACACTCTCGTTTTCAGTGAGCGATAGCATTTACTCGTTTTCACCTGTTCCAGTAGATTCTCATATGGTAAAATTCGTGCTCCTTGATTTTGATAGTGGAGCGCTTATTGAGGGTTGGGTAATAGTGGACGAGGATACGCATGATATATTTGGTTCAGGTCGAATTATACTCCCCGAAATTCCAGTGCTTGTTTATGCTACTGCCCCCGGTTACAACATGGATTCCGCTGTGGTTTCTGATACAAGTAGCTGTGCGTTTTTCTTCCTTCATCACTGCATCGACTTTGAGGATTCCAGCTTCTTTTCCGACACGGGCGATTGGGATTGGGGTGTTCCTTCTTCTGGTCCCGATACGGCAAGGAGTGGCAGAAAGGTTTGGGCTACATCGCTTGCCGATACATACTCGAATTCATCTGACTCGTGGCTCAGGACGGCTTGGTTTGATGTTGACAGTGGAGCAATGCTTTGCATGTGGCATTGGTACGACTGCGAGGCGACAAGCTGGGGTTTCTGGGATGGGGGAAATATTAGCGCTGACTTTGGTTCGGGTTGGCAGGTGATTTTCCCGATAGGTGATTATACCTGCTGGCTTGACAGTTATAATTCGATAATGCCATGGGAACCCGCATTCTCTGGCATGAGTCTTGGGAACTTTTGGCATCAGTCTGTGTTTGTATTACAGAACACAGCACCATGCTCAGTAAGATTCGCTCTTCACTTTTCGTCAGATGACAACACAACCCGCGATGGGTGGTATATTGACGATTTCTGCGTGATAGCAAGAACAACCCGCAAACCTTTAATAACAAGCGTGCTTATTGATGCTGATTCAGCCGTCATAGCTGCGTATGCAGTTAATTCTGTCATCGACTCATTATACGCTTTAAGCGCCGATAGCGTTGTATTCATTGGAGAAAGAATATGTTGTGATACATTTGTCGTAACTTTTTATGGAGACACGGGGGAAACCATTTATTTCCATATTGTGGCAGTGGACACGAACGGGAGATTCGCGACTTATCCCACCGATTCGATGCTCAGAATAATAATGCCACCAGTAGTTGTAAAAGAAATTTTGGATAAAAATGGAATCGTCATTGAAAACATTGGTGACGGAAGAATACTTTGTCAGGGTATGGATTACATCGAGGTGTTCGATGTTATGGGTAGGAGACTTGTTGCCCGAAAGTTAAAAGCCGACAAATTTTACTGGAAATTCAGCAATTCAGGGATATACTTTATAAGAGCGGTTAAAAATGGAAATGTTATAAGGAGGAAAATTGTTATTTTAAAATAAGCAGGGGGGAGTCATGAGAAAAATAGCATTAGCTTTATTTATTTTAGTTGTTATTCAGTTATCATTTGGTGCTTTTACCCTTAAGTGGTTTTATGCACTTGCGCCCTCCGATACGGCGAGACCGTTCAACTACGACAGGATGGTTTATGGTGCCACGGCTGCTATAGCGCAACTTCCCGGGGTTAACTCTGTGGGTGGAGAACCAGATGATTGGCTCGAAATAGTTTTTGGAAGCGAGGAGTTAAGGAATTACGAGGACACAACTGATACCTCACGAGGGCTGTGGCGTTGTCTTGATGCTACCGGTAGACTCGAATGGTTCAAAGGAACTCAGACTGATGAGTCGCGTTCGTCGCCTGCTATACTGGATTTCTATGGTGGTGACGGTTTACCCGATATTATTGGCGGCACAACGAGCGGATGGAATGTAGAGGCTATGGATAGGTTTGGCAATTTTCTGTGGACATTTCCTTCGCCGCCGGTGCTCTCGGGACCTTACGCTTGGCATTCCTCTCCCGCAGTGGCGGATTTCGTGCCCGCATTGCCCGGTCTTGAGGTGGTGATAGGTTGCAACGCATATAATGCAATAACAGGAACTTCACATTGGGGAATATGGTGTTTTCAAGCTGACCCCAGTGACAGAAGGGACAACGGAATAACCTCACCCGGCTGGCTCGACTATCCCGCTTCTGTTGCTCCGGGCGGCACTGATGGTATAGATTGGGATGTTATCTGGTATAGGCAGACTAATGCGCCTGTTATTTCGACACCTTGCGCTGCCGATATGAACGGAGATGGTGCGGATGATGTTATAATAGGCGTGGGCTGGCATGCGCCTGCTACTGCGCCCGTTGGCGCTGATGATGGCAAAATAATGTGCCTTAATGGTACTAATGGTGCCGTTTTGTGGTCCGTTTCCACTGGTGACCATGTTACTGCATCGCCTGCCGTGGCTGACCTCGATAGAGATGGCGACCCCGAAGTTGTCGTTGGTTCTTACGATGGCAACCTTTATTTCATTGACGGTGACGAGAACGGAAATGGTATTATCGACCCCTCAGAAATGGAAGTTTATAGGGGCTCCGGTCGAATATATTCTTCCGCCGCGATAGCGGATGTTGACCATGATGGCGATTACGAGATAGTCGTTGGATTGGGTAATGGTTTATTGGGTTGCTTTAATTATTTCCCGGTTCTGGATTCGATAATAGTCAAATGGGTTGACACGCTCGGGGATTCGATAGTAACCTCGCCCGCTATAGCGGGGCATCCTGATGATCGCATTCCATGGCCGTTTTTCCGTCGTGATGCAAAGAGGACTGGATTTTACCCATATGCGGGACCGTGGCTTCACATATTCATAGCAGCGGATAAGCCCTCTGGAGCGTACCTTTTTGACATACTTGGCGATGGCTCAAAAGTGGATTCTGTGAGAATTGGCAAGACTGTTTTTGCGTCACCTGTGGTAGCAGATATCGACAAGGACTGCAACCTTGACCTCGTTATAACGGGCGCTAATTACGATACAGGCTGGATTTTTACTATTGATGGTCCCGATACATTCTTCTGCTTTGAGACAGGTATAACGACGAGGGGATGTGAAGATAGTATTCTTTATGCCCATATAACCGATGTTTGGGCTGAGGGATGTTCGCTTGTTTATGCTACAGTTTGCGTGTATGATGAGGATTCGTTTTATGTTCATGGATTGCAATTAAGGAATTTTAATTTTACTGAAAATGGTGCGCCGATAATACCACCAAGATTGAGAATGTTAAATGTATGTCCACCGGAAACTCATCTTGTTGACATTGTTTTTCTTTTTGATTTTTCGACGAGCATGGATTCCGAAATAACGCTTTTGCACCTTCATGTTCCGGAATTTGTCCATGCATTAAAGCGTGTTGACTACAGGATCGCTATGATAGTTTTCAACGGATGTCCTTCAGAGCCAAGCGGCGTTTGCAAACTTGTCAGAACAGCCTTTACTGGTCCCAGAAGGTGCATTCTCGATTTAACGGCTGGTCCTGATTGGTGGGCGTCAGATTCAGCTGAATTCGAATGCCTATTCCGGGCAGCCATGACGATGTATACATGGCCACCGGGAACTCGCGGTTCTGGATACGAGGACCAATATGGCGCTATATATAGAGCAAATTCATGGTTAACATTCAGACCCGGTGCAAAGAAAATTTTCGTTCTTCTGACTGACGAAAGACCTATAGTGCGTAGCACCTGGTGTTCACCGGCATGGGGACCAGATTCAGCAAGCCTTGATTCTATAATAGAATTCTGTCGGCGGGAGAGTATAACGGTTTTGCCTATAACTCCGCGAGATGGTGAGTTCGAATATGTTCCCGGGCTTGAACCAGCAGCAAGAAGATTTTACACAGGTTACTATGACCTTGCCGAGAGTACTGGCGGTGAGTGGTTTTATCTATATTCTGCTGATTGGACTGTTTTGGTAAGGTCCGTGGGGCACGAGATAGCTAATGACTCGTGCTGTTATTTATTTGTCTGGCCTGAGTCAATATTCTGCGAGGATAGCATCCATCTTGAGGTGACTGTAGTGAACGATTCGGGCGCATTCGGCGTGGACGACACATACTACATTTCTCTTTGCCCTCCCGACCTCAAGCTCGTTTATCCGTTCCCTTGCGGTGGCGTGACAACATGCGAAAAACAGGGATTCAAGTATATTGTGACCAATAAAATTTACGGTCCATTGGTGCCGTCAACGCTGGTGCTTATCGTTAACGGTGATACGCTCGGTGCCAGTGACCCAAGAGTAAGCGTTGATGACACATCGATAACATTTACGCCGACGACGAGCTGGGACCACCACGATACGGTGGTTTTTTATGTGGCGCATGTTGAAAACATGAACGGATGCGTGGCTTCGACACCACCGTGCACATTCTATGTTGACCTTATGCCTCCAGCGGTTATACGCACTCAACCAGCAGATGCAGAAACAATGTGGATAATAGACGAGTTCCGCATTGGTGCACAACTTTTCGACGACTTCTGTGGCGTGGATACATCGCTTGTAGGAAGCGATAATGTCGTGGTTCTTTATGAGGGCGATACCCTTGGCTTTGATTCGGTGCATTTTGAGGATAGCATGTGGCTTTTCATCGACGGTTTGGACTCGCTTGCTGAGGGTAACTATACGGTTTGCATTCTTAATCTTTACGATAATCCAGACTATGATTACTGTCCTCCTAATCATATGCCCCGATATTGCTGGAATTTCTATCTCTCGTCTTCAGTCAGTCATATTTGGTTTGGTGACACAGCTTTCGCACCTTGCGAGACCGCTTATGTTCCGCTCTACATTGATAGCGTTGGTGGTGCTGGACTTTACTCGCTCGATTTGTGGTTCCGCCTTAATTCACATGTGATGTATCCTACGGGATTGGATTTTCGTGGCTGTATAGCAAGAGTCTCCGCTGGAACACTTCTTAGCGTTGTCGCTGGCGATAGGTGGTACATTCATGTTGAGTTCGCCGAGACAGTAACGCATATAGATACTGGTATTGTCCTCTGGCTTAAAGGATTGGTTAATTGTCGAGGTCATGGTGGAGACTACACATCCATAATAATAGACAGTGCCCGCGCTGGCAGGGGGCTTCCGCGTTTAACTTGGAGCCATGGATTCCTTATCGTCCTGTGGCGTGTTAATCCGTGGTTGCAGTACATAATAGTTGACCGTGTTGGTTCGGCGAGTCGCAGAACATTAACCATTGGCGGTGATTTCTCCGCTACCGACCTTTACGACACATGGCTTGATTTGCTTTACCTTGAACCGCCGCCGGCTGAAGTGGATGCGTTCATAACGATGAATGATCCTTCTCATCCATCCGTAACAAAGCTTTCACGCAGTGTTCAGGACCTGTCGCCACCCAACAGGTGGGTGATAAAAACCGATTCCGAGACCTTAACTACTGTCCACTGGAATCCGATTCATTTCCCTGATGGGCATTTTGAGCTTAACGGCGTTCTGGATATGAAGCGCGAGACGCTATTCGTTTGGAATACATCGATTGACGAGTCACTGGTTATAACCTGGAGCTTGCCGCGCCCTCGCAAAAGCGATGTAACCCTCGTTCGTGGCTGGAATCTTATTTCGCTTCCCGCGATACCTACTCATCACAGTCCGAGAGAGGTGTTCCCATGGTCGCTGGGGATTTGGACATATAACGCGCAAACGAAAATGTTCTATATCCCCGATTTGCTTGATATGGGGCGTGGATATTGGGTTTATAGCACAAAAGATACCTCATACCCTATAGCCGGGATTCCTGTTACTGGCTACTGTCGCCATGTATATCGCGGGTGGAACCTTATAGGTGGCATATCCTCGCCAGTAGCGCTGTCGAATGTTTGCACTGTGCCCTCGACCGCGTTAATACCACCACTTTACAGATACTCGACTTCTACCGGTAGTTTCCAATCCGTCACCGATAGTCTATACCCCGGGGTAGGATATTGGGCGCTTTTTGCGTCCGATGCGATTTTATCGGTTCCTTCCGGAAGAGGGTATTGCCGGCTTTCAGCGCCGCCCAAACCCGACTGGATGGCAACAATTGAAGCCCTTTGTGATGGCGAGCCCAGTAGACTTTACTTTGGCACTTGCGCGTATGCCAGTGACGATTTAGACCCTGCAGATGAAGGTTTGCCTCCAGTATTACCTCAAATTAATTCTGAACCGCCTGTTATGTACTTTGTTCGCGATGGTATCATGTTGAAAAAAGACATATCTCGTAAGCAGGTCTGGAATCTAATCTTGAGCCGGGCATGCGATGTAAAATTTGAAATACCGCAAGGTGTATCTTTAGTGCTTGTTATGCCCAACGGTTCCCTGTTCGAGCTCTCTGGAGTTCGTCGTCTGCGCTTGAATGCGGGTGAATATAAGATTGCATCTCCTGATTTTGCTGATTTGCCTAAGTTCACCTTGTTATCCTGCAAACCGAATCCATTTAACGAGGCGACTACTATAACATTTGGTCTTCCGCGCAGGATGAGTGTCTTGGTTGCAGTTTACGATATCTCGGGGAGGCTCGTTCGCAAACTTGTCCATGATAAACTTGAGCCGGGCTATCATAAGTTAATTTGGCGTCCTGATAATGGGGTCTCTTCCGGAGTTTACTTTATTGAACTTCAAACACCAGACGGAACAATCTACAAACGGGTTTTGTTGGTGAAATAAAAAATGGAGCGTACGGGACTCGAACCCGTGACCTCCACGCTGCCAGCGTGGCGCTCTCCCAGTTGAGCTAACGCCCCATAACCGTAATTAGTATTAATAAATTTGGGCTTGAGTTTGTCAACAGATTTTAGCTTGATTGCTTATCCAGTGAGGCTTGGACTGCCTGCAGAACCTGTTCAACAAACACATCTTCGGGCACAAGTCCCTCGAATTCGACGGCGTCGTTGATGACTATTTTGGGGACTGCGTTGACGGCGTATTTGGCTACCAAATCCGGAAATTCGGTAGCTTCAACCATGTCAGATGTTACCTTGGGCGACTCGAGAGCAAACCTATGAGCTGTGAAAACCGCTTGTGGACAGTATGGACATGTGGGTGTGACGAACACTTGAATGCGAACATCATCATCAATAAAGCTAAGCTTTTCCTTAATTTGCGGTGAAAGACCAGACTCATTGTTGGATACCATTATTATATCCTCAAGGAGAGTTGCGAACTCATAGCCCGATGGTATGCCGAAAAATTTTATTCCGTAGTTTGTTATATTACCATTGTTAGCGGCGCAAACTACTATAGCCGGCACCTTATCGACACCGAATTTTTCCGCCTCATCTTTATTGAGGACCAGGTTGTATTTGGTATATGATAGTTTTGAATTTAGCTCGCATAGCTCTTTAAGCATTTGCTCTGTTAGGTCGCAATATTGGCAATCGCCGACATTTTGAGTGAAAAATATTAGTTTTACTGGATTTTTTATTCTCTCAAGCGATTGTTTTATTTTCTGTTTATCCTGTTCCGAAAAAATTGGCATCATATACCTCCGTTTTTTGGTTTCGGGTCTTAAAAAATCAAAAAGCTACAAATTGTCAACCAAAATAGTAAACAATATCAGTATTTTTTGTTAAAAAACCTATTTTTTGCCTAATTTATTGTGGGTCAACAATTTAAAAATTTTGTGAAAATATTCTCAAATTATTGTTGACAAATTTTTTAAGCATCTGACTTTTTTCAAAAAACGTGAACCCAAGAAAAAAAATGCCACCACAAA
>JAGGRZ010000073.1 GCA_021159335.1 bacterium | reverse complement strand
GTAATATATACCCGATAAAAGCAAAAGTCAAGACTATTTCGGAAAAATTTTCCCCTGACAAATCTATCTGTTTAGTAAACCCGCCGTTGTATGGTATTCGCTATGTTTTTTCATCAAAATTTTATTCTTCCACAAATAGTCGGCATAAAAGCAGGAGCAAAGGCAGTCTTATTCGCATAAAGTATCCTTATACCAAGGTCTATAGACCCTGCATCCTCATCCCCAAATGGTTGCCAACGGAACTTTACCACTATTCCATGAGAATACATATTACTGTCTTCAATCTTTTTTCCATCCTTGTCTTTGTTAATCCCGGCGAGCCATCCCTGCGGACCACCAATTACAGTGAATTTGCGGTTGGGAAATTCGTACCCAAAGAAAAATCTATATCCAAATTTATCTCCAAGGTCCCAGCCAGACTTGGCGAAGCTATCTATCTCTTTAACCTTTCCCCTGTATTGATACCACACATCGCTGCAGAGGAAGAAGTTTTCGGTAAAGTGAGGATGAGAGAGAATCACAGCTTTGAAATCATTTGTTCCGCTTCCTATACCATTTTTTATCTTCTCATCGGAACTGATAGAGGGTTTGTAACTAAAGGCAATGAAAAGACCATCCTTCCAGTCAAAACCCAGCAAACCAGGGGATTTTGAATATAGCAGATATTTAGCCGAGAGCCAAATATCTTCAAGACCGTTATCCTCAACTTCCTTCCACACAGTTTTATTCGCTTTCTTCGACCATACTTGCCTCTTTAGCTCTTTCATCGCATATGGGATAAAAACTCCCACGCTTAACCTGTCGATAATCCCATACTCCAATCCCACATTAATTTTTGATATCTTCTGATGCCAACCATCGGGCAAATCCACCATTTTATCATAATTCTTCGAGTATGGCGAATTGCCGTGGAGCGCCTTCCATACTTCATCAGAATAGCATTTTGAAGCTTTTATATACGCTATTCTACCCCGAATTTTGAATTTACCCTTGCCAACATCGTGAGGGCACCCGACAATCATTTCCGCAAAAGTGTTCCCGGCTATCGAAAACATAAATATACTCACGAAAAGCACGATCAATATGTTTCTCATCCTTCCTCCTTTTAGTTTTGCTATCAACAGATTTTCCATTCCATTAATTCCATTTCCCAAAGAAACATACCTCAAAATAGATTGTTAGTTAGCTGTAAGAGCTATTTTTACAAATTGACTATGTGAAATTCATTCTTACTCACCTCCTCATTATAAATTTTAGCCTGCTCTATAAATGATAGACTTACCTAACAATATTTTATTAATCTAATCAAATTTGAGGCTTCAATTTGTCAAGTAAAAATAAAAATTAGTAGATTTGATTTAGGGACATCAGGAGTTGTTTTTTTCAGGGCAATTCTTACTTAAACTAATTTATTAATTCTGATTTTAAAACCCCCACACTGAGATTATTCTCGCTGCAAGATGAGCTGCATTTTTAGCCCCCGACGAACCTATTCCCATAGTGGCAACGGGAACCCCGGAGGGCATTTGCGCTATCGAGAGCAGAGCATCCACTCCGTTAAGTGGACCTGCATCGGCGGGAACGCCTATAACCGGGAGTGTTGTTCGCGAGGCTATAATCCCCGGGAGTGCCGCGGAAAGCCCGGCTATAGCGATAATAACACTAAATTCTTTATCTGCTTCGTGGCAGAATTCCTCAAGTTTTTCAGGGTCACGGTGAGCGGATATGACGAACCGTTCAAATTCGATGCCGTACTTTTCGAGAACATCAGCGCAAATGTCACCAAGTCTATCGTCGCTTTTGCTCCCCTGAACTATAGCGATTTTTCTTTTCATTTCCGCTCCGTCAGGTTTAAAGTTTGTAGCCGATTTTTCTAAGGAAATCATGTCTGACTTTCTTGGCTTCCTCATCTTCTATACCTACTGGCGGGAATCCATCCACGACCCCAAGGACCGCTCCACCTTGGTCGGTGCGAGCAACTATAACCTCAACGGGATTAGCGGTGGCACAGTGTATGTTGACGACTTCAGGCACATCTTTGAGCCTTGGAAGATAATTTATCGGATACGAGCCGCGTATTATAACAAGAAATGAATGACCACATCCTATTCGCATGATGTTTTCCGCAGCGATTTTTATTAGTTCCTCATCAGTTCCGCTTGTTCGGACAAGCCTTTCTGCTGATGCTTCCGAGAATGCAAGCCCGAACTTGGAATCGGCAATGCAGTTGACCATAAGCTCGTGAATGTCCTCAACGCTTTTTATGAAGTGTGTCGTGCCGAAAATAATATTGCACCCCTCGGGAAATTTGATGGGCACGACTTCCAATTCTGGTTTCATGTTATTGCCCTCCTCTTTGGAGATTAAAGCTTCTTAGCTTTTACTTCGAAAACTTTTTGTGTGAGGCTTTTGCCGTTGTGAGTTCTTTTTAGGGCTTTTCGAATTTTAGTTCTGGGTTTCTTATCACCATAACGGGGCATTCGGCTTTCCTCAGGACTTTTTCCGTAACGCTTCCGAGAAACATGTGTGCGATTCCGCTTCGTCCGTGAGTTCCCATTACTATAAGGTCTATGCCCTTTTCGCGGGCGTAGCGTATTATCTCGACGAATGGGGTGCCGCTGGTTATGTGCGATGTTATTTTAATGCCATTGGTATCAATTCCCGAGAGGAAACTGTTGACTGCAGCGTCGAATTCGTTCCTGAGTTTTTCAAAGTATTTTTTCGGGTCTCCGCCGACCTCGTAAAATATTGGGGTTAAAAGTTGCTCGTCGAAAACATGAAGGATATGAAGCTCAGCGCCATATTTTCTTGCGAGGTCCACAGCGAACGGCAGCGCTATCTTTGAGTTCTCCGAAAAATCTGTGGGTATTAAAATCTTTTTGATGTTTACCATTTTGACCTCCGTTGGAAATTTGTTGGTTCACAAGAAATTTAATTGGTAACAGTCTGTTTTCAAAGGATTTGATTGTTCATTGCACGAGCTGGTGGTTCCTTAAAGCATCAAAGCAGCTTGGTGGGTTTGGTCGGGCGCGGAACTTTTATCATCAGAAAGCGCAGCGTTTTTCGTGTCGTAAAGCTTTCGGGCGTCCACGCCGTGAGGATTTTCGGCTATCGGGACATCGTTCCATCTGATCATTTTCATGTTATCTTCCTTATGCTTTATGTTTTTAATGGGATTTAATTTCTGCAGCGGAAACAGTGTCCTCAGGTGTTTCTTGTGCTCTAAGCCCTACTACCACGAACACCTCTTCGAGCTTATCCATTTCGACTGCTGGCTCAACGATTATTCTTTTGAACATGGTTTCAGGCGGATTAAGCGCGCTCACCACTTTTCCGATAAGAATGCCTTTGGGATATATTCCGCCCAAACCCGAAGTTACTATTCTGTCCCCTGCGATAACATCCTCATCTTTCGGGACCTGCGCGAAAATAAGCGTCCGCCCATCCTTCGAATACACAATACCTTTTACGCGGCTTCGCTGGTCTATGGCTGATATGCGGATTGACGGATTAAGTATAGTTTTTACTATTGCTGTTCCTTTTGAGATAGATGATACCTGTCCTACGAGGCCCTCGGGTGAAACGACGGGACAATTTTTGCTTATATCCTCAAGCGAGCTTCTCGCTATTATTAATTCAGATGGGAAATGGGGCGGGTTTGCTCCGATAATCTCACAAAGTATCAGCCTGAAATCAGAGCGTTGCTGAAAATCGAGAAGTTTTCGTAGTCGCTCGTTCTCCACTTTTGCCTCGCGAAGAACCTGTAGTTCCATTTTTGTTTTGCCGAGTTCGCTGTAAAGCTTCAAATACCTTGAGAAGTTGTCCCGCAAGATGTCGTATTGTTTGTCAATCCATACGAATGGACCGAACAAGCTGTCTCTGACTATCGATGATAGTCCATCTTTAAAGCTTTGTGGGGATATAGCCAGAAGGACGGCAACGACAATGGTTATTATCCATGTGCTAAAACCTATTGATTCAGCGGATTTTCTTGCCATTTTAAGGGTTACGCTTTCCCATCAAGCAGGTCGAGGACCTCCTGCGGGAACTGTGCGTTCATCAGTTTTTCACGATTTTTCTCGTCGCGTAGGAGAAGTGATAAGCTCGCAAGAATTTGTAGATGCAGGTGCACGGATGAGATGGGCACGAGAACTGCGAAGAAAAGATGAACTGGACTTCCATCCAGAGCGTCGAAATCAACCCCTTTTATAGACCTTCCGAATGCTATGGTTAACGCCTTGCACTTGCTTGATTTACCGTGAGGGACTGCTACGCCAAGTCCCATACCAGTGCTTGCGAGTTTTTCTCGCTCAAGAAGGGCGTTATAAGCATCCTCCTCGCTTTCTATGTTGGGAGACCGCGCGAGAAGAGCAGCCAGCTCCCGCAGAACTCCCTCTTTATCCTCCGACTTTAAATCGAGGTTTATAAGGTCGAATCCACAAAATTGAGAAAGCTTTAAATGTCGAGCTGCCATCCGTGCAGCAAGCTCGTCGTTCACTTTCACCTCCAGATTAATCCTTTAATGGTTTTGCCTCGTCGGGCAACATTATTGGTATCCCGTCCCTAACCTCGTAAACAAGCTTGCATTTTCTGCAGATAAGCACCTCTTCAGGTTCAGTTTGATATTCAAGTTCGCCTTTGCACTTGGGACAAACAAGCATGTCCAACAGTTCTTTCGGTAACATCGCGCCTCCTATACCTCCTTATGACAATTTTACTCGTTATAGGCTATGTTGCAAGGAAAAAGTCCTGACGAGATTCAAAGTAATGTTTGCCAGTCATTTCGTAGGGCTTACCCCAGCGCTTTTCCGCGCTATCCGCGATTTATTTTCTCACCTCAACCCTCCGCTGTCCCCTTTTTCCCGCAGCACCGTAATAAATCTTTTACCTCAACCTCCACGGTCCCCTTTTTCCCGCGATCTCCGCAATATATCTTTTACCTCAGCTTCAGCGGTCCCCGTTTTCCCGCGGTCCCCGCGATTCAAACTCTCCACCATCCAATCCCCTAACAAATCCCCTATTTCTTGGAAGTTGAAAGCCAGAAAAATCAATCATAGGATAGATTCGACGGGGGTAACAATATCTTGAGTTTTCTCGTCTGAACGAATAATTTTATTCTCCGTTTTGAAACTCGGATGTATTTTAAATTAGCCGAGAAAAGGAGGATATCATGTCCGTTAACATTTGCGAGCTGACATATAAAGAGTTCAGCGAGCTGGTGCCCCGCAAGGTGGATACGGCAATACTTCCTATTGGCACCATAGAGGCGCATGGTTGCACAAACTTGGGAACCGATATAACGATACCTGAGTTTATAGCGCGGGAGATAGCAGGAAAAATTAACGCGCTCATAGCGCCAACAATAAACTATGGGATAACCCGTTCGCTTCTGCCTTATCCTGGTTCGATGACAGTATCCCAGGATTCCTTCATCCGTTATGTCGGCGATGTTATGGAAAGTCTTTTCCGTGCTGGGTTCAAGAAGCTCGTGATTATTAACGGGCATGGAGGCCACATAGATGAGCTAAAAAAGCTCGCCATTGAGGTCTGGAGGAAAACGGGAGGGAAAACCATTATAATTCACTGGTGGGAGCTCGTTGAGCCCATGACGAGAGAATTTTTCGGGGAAGCTGGTGGCCATGCAGGACTTGACGAGACAGCTATGGTGCTCGCCGCAAAACCGGAGCTCGTGAAGCCGGAGCTTTGCAAGGATGTAATACCGTATCAGTTCCGGGCAGGAACATATGTGTATCCCGCAGCAGGACCGATAATACTTTACAAGCCCGGTGAAGGAATGCCCATGTTTGACCTTGAAAAAGCAAAAGAATACGCGCGAAAAGTGGTGGATTTTATCGCCGATTTTATAGTAGTGGTATTCAAGGGCTGGGAGAAAAATCTTGCCGAAAAATCTTGAGCTAAGATTCTGGAAACCTCGCTTTCAATAATAGTTTGACAAGATTGTTTGTTTCTGGTAAGTTATTTGAAGTTAAAGGAGGAAAAATGGAGGATTTCGTTGTTGTGCTTGCGGGCGGAAGGGGCGAGCGATTTTGGCCTCTAAGCAGGGCGAATCGTCCCAAGCAACTTCTCAAACTTATATCGAATAGAACCATGCTTAAGGAAACCATCGAGCGGACTCTGCCCCTCGTGCCGATGGAACGGACATTCATCGTTACTGGTGGTGAACTCGCAAAGCTTATAAAAGAGCAGCATCCCGAATTCCCCGAGGAAAACTATATAATAGAACCCATGGGGAAAAATACTGCACCTGCTATATGTCTTGCTGCTGCGAACATTGTGGCAAAATATGGCGATGGGATAATGTTCGTCTTGGCCTCCGACCACTACATAGAACCCCAAAGCACATTTCTTTCCGTCTTAAGAGCTGCTAAAGAGGCAGTAATAAAGACCGACCGCCTTATTCTGATGGGCATAGAACCTACTCGCGCCGAAACCGCCTATGGATACATTCAGGTCGGCGAAAAACTTCTCGAGCTTAACGATGCACAATGTTATGAGGTCAAAAACTTCAAGGAAAAACCCGACAAGGTCAAGGCACAGGAATTTTACCTTTCGGGCGAATACCTTTGGAACAGCGGAAATTTCATAATGCGTGCTGGAAGAATTCTTGAAGAGGCTAAGGTGTATCTTCCTCAGCTCGCTAATGACATGGAAAAATACATTGATAACTTTGGCAGTCCTGAGGCAGAGGATATACTTAGGGAGGCTTTCGAAAGGGCTCCTTCAACAAGCATTGATTACGCTATACTTGAGAAAACGAAGAATGTAGCCGTTATATGGGGAAAGTTCTACTGGGACGATGTGGGAAGTTGGGGCGCTATGGAACGAGTCCTCAAAAGCGATAAGTTCGGTAATGTTGTGGCTGGGGACGGAGATTTCCTCATTCTTGAGACATACGAAAGCACCATTTTCAACGATTCGCCAGGACTTATAGCAACATTCGGCGTTTCTGACCTCGTTATTGTGAGGATGGATGACATAACGCTGGTTCTTAATAAGACGAGAATCCCGCAGATGAGAGAATTGATTAGCAAACTCAAAGAAGATGAGAAATTCAAAAAATACCTTTAAAAAGAGTATGAGAGAAAAGTTAGCTTATATAATGCTTCTCGTTTTTGTGGCGATAATGCCCCTCGGGTGTTACTCAGCGCAGGGTAGGATAAGGCAAAAAACGGCGAAATATACTTTGCCTATTGGCGCGCGTGAATTCCCGCCGGTTGTGGTGAAGCAGAAGTCGCCGCCTAAAAAACAGCAAAAAGTATCCTCGTCAGCTGAGACAATCGCGAAAAAGGTTTCAAGTGCTGTTGCTGAAGGTGGAGAGGTATGGGGATTCAGAGTGCAGGTGTTCTCCACATTCGAGAAAGCCGAAGCGGAAAAGTTCGCAAAAAGATTGCGAAATAAAATCGAGGAAAAAGTTTACATAGAGTTCGACCCGCCGTATTATAAAGTGAGGGTCGGCAACTTTGTTAATAACGAGGACGCTATGGCATTAAAGAAAAAGCTACGGTATCTTGGTTACGGTGATGCTATGATCGTGCGTTCAAGAATCGAGAAAGAATCACAATAGCATAAATTGGGCGAGAAAATGTTTCACATAGGAAGGGCGAGGGTAAGAATACTTATGGGCGATGTATCCGAGCAGGATACCGATGCTATAGCTATAGCTGCCAACGATAGGTTGTGGATGAGCGGAACTATAGCCAATGCTGTCAAGCAGAAAGCGGGTGAGGATGTGGAAACTCTCGCTATGAAGCAGGGACCAGCTCCTATAGGGAGTGTGGTTGTTACAGACGGTGGTGGGCTTAACGCTAAGTTTCTCATGCATGTTGTCATAATGGGGCAGGACATAAAAACATCTTATGACAACATAAAAGAAGGTGTTATAAGCCTTGTCAGGAAGTCAGATGAGCTTGGATTAGCGTCAATATCTGTGCCCGCCTTGGGCACCGATGTCGCCAAGTTTCCTGCCCATGAAGCTGCAAAAAGCATTATAGACGGCATAATAGACAGCCTTCTTGACGCCGAGAACATAAGGGAGATAAGAATAGTTCTGAGAAACGAGGGGATTTACAAAACTTTTGTCCAGGAGTTCGAGAGACAGTTTTCACGGTAAAAGCATGCTTTTATTGTTTGATGCTATTTAAGGATATTAATAACCGCCTTATTAGGCTGACTGATGAGAGAAAGAGGCATATTGAAGTTGACCATCCTGAAATGTCCGGTCAGATAGCCAAAATCGGTGATACACTGCTAAATCCTGATATAATAGTGAAGTCAAATGTTGACCCTGAGGTTAATTTGTATTACAAATTTTATCCTGTTACACCAGTATCTGAGAAATATTTATGCGTTGTTGTAAAAATGAGGATTGATGATATATTTATTATAACTGCATATTTCACAAATAAGGTAAAAAGAGGCGAAATATTATGGGAAAGAAAGTAATTAAAATTTGGTATGATAAGGAAGCGGATTACCTTGAGGTTTTGTTTGAACAGAAAAAGGGGTATTTTCGGGAAACAGAGAACGAAGCTGTTATGGAAAAGGTTGATGAGGATGGAAACATTATTGGGTTTTCGATTTTAAAAGTAAGCTCATTAAGGAAAAAGCCTTTGCTAATAGAGCTTGAAAGCCATGCTTTTTGATGGTTAATTGTCAATAGCTGCATGATGGTAATGTTGATTTTCATGCTAATTCAAGTTTGAGTTTTATGAGGCACTCGCTGAAAACTGGATTGAGCTTCGGGCTGACATCGGACATAATAACAACCATAGGGCTTATGGTAGGACTTAATTTGGGCACCCACTCAAGCTCGTGGTTATAGGCGGTATCGATATTTCTTTCCGAACTACAAGCGGGAAAATTAATAAAATCTACAACTGTATTGTGTCTGAGCAAAAACAGCGTGTGCAATAAAATTATTATAACTGCTCTCCTCCCCATTCCCACAACCCCCTTGCTCAGTTTTTAAAAGCTATTTTAAGCCAGTGATACCTCTTTTTCCTTTACCTCAGCTGGTCTGTAGAGTTTTTCCCATATTGGGTCGAATATCTTCCTGCATTCCTCGTTGTATTTTAGCATCTGCTCGTAGTACAGCGGATCGAGAATTATCTGTTGGCTCTCCTCATCATAAGCCTTGGCATTATATTTGACGAATATCTCATGTGCTACTTTGTGGTTGTCACGAATGAAGCATGGAAGTAACTCATTGCCTTTCCTATCTGCCGGCACAAAATATGAATATTTGTACTGCCAGTCTCGTATAGCTTTGAAGAAGTCAGAATTTATCGCATCGGATAAAGATAGTCCTTTTGCTCTTATGTCCCTTATGTTGTCCTTGTAGAACGGCACGAAAACGCAGGGATAGATATTACCTTTCCAGTCGACATAAAAATATCCACCACTACGAGCGCCTGCTATGCACCCATGTGAGAATGTGCCTGAATTCCAGAAGTCGCCGATGAATATTTTTCGTTTTCTTATTTGTTCGTGCATCGTCTTCCACATCCAGAACCTTGCTTCGGGCGAAACTTGTCGAAGAACAGTTATCCCGCGTCCTATAGGCATGTACTGGAATACCCACATGTAGTATGTTCCCATCTCATTAAAGAAGAAATCGAGGAACTCATCCGAGAGGATTTCTCTGTAATTCACAGGAGTAGCGGTAACGGAAATCCCGAATGGGACTCCGTGTTCCCTCAACCTTCGCATGGCAGCAAGGATTTTATCAAACACACCCTTACCTCTTCTCGCATCCGTTTTCTCTCGCATCCCTTCTACTGATATTGCAGGGGTTATGTTACCCACCTCGGCAAGTCGCTTGGCGGTCTTTTCATTTATGAGAGTTCCATTGGTGTAAACGAGGAAGAACTGGTCCTGATGCCTTTTTGCCATCTCAATAAGGTCGATATCGCCGTCACGCCACATGAATGGCTCTCCACCAGATATGACTACGAACCAATTTCCCCATTCTTCTTTGTTAGCTTTAAGGAGCCAATCAACCTCGTCGGCTGTAAGCGAGATTTGAGTTTTAGGTGTGCTCTTTGCGTAGCAATCGGGACAATTAAGATTACATATTGCTGTGGGAGATATAGTTAAGAAATACGGCGGGTCTACACCATACTTTTCTCTATAGGCTCGAATCTTGTCCTGTGTTTCTTCGTAATGGAGAACAGCATTCTCGAAATTTCTTCTTAACTGTCTTTTAATTGCCTTTGAAGCATTCGTATACGCCAGTAGGACCCCCTTGATAAGTCCCAGCGCTGCATAGAATCGGTCCTCCCGCTCCCTCTCCGAAAACAGCTCTTTGGAACCTTGCTCTATTAGTAGTTTTTTGAGGTACCTCTCGATAACAGGGAACATTGGTTTCCAAAGACCGGCCGCTGCAGCCTTCTCCACACTTTTAATTAGCAACATCTTCATTTGCTTCCTCATTTTCAACCCTCCCCTTTTTTAGAGATTTCATTCCATTTATTATCAGTTCAAGGAACTTTTCAGTTTTCTTTGGCCATTGCTTGGGAAGCTTTCCAAAAAATTCTATAGCTTCCATACCGCAAAGTGCTGCTATAATACCCTCAGCCGCTGTTTCGGCGTCGAATGCACCGAATTCTCCAGTCCTTATTCCCTCCTCAAAAATCGACTTCAAAAGCTCGAGCTCTTTGCTCAAAAGGTTATCGAAAACATTGATTATTCGGGGCGAGAATAGGTTTCTCGTTTGAAGACTTTTTCGGTATATCTCCATGAATTCCTGTACAGCTTCAGTTCGTGCTACTGCGTATCGCTTTAGCTTTTCAGAAGCTGTTTTTGCGCCCTTGGTTATCTCGATAAGCCGTCGCATTATGTTTTCGGATTCATTTTGCAGAACTTCTGCGAGTATTTCTTCTTTCGATCGGAAGTAACGGTAAATGGTTGCTCGCCCAAGCCTTGCTACTTCCGCTATCTGCGCCATGGTGACGCCTATAATGTTCCGCTCCTTAAAAAGCGTTTTCGCAGCCTGAATGATTTGAGACTTCGTTTCCAATGTATGTCCCGGCATTTGAAACATAATACATTAAGACAAATAATGTCTAACTGTATCATAATTAAGTGGGATTTTGATGTCAAGAAAAAATTTAAAATTTTTGAAAATATATTTCCTGAAAATCGTTAAATAACAATGAAATACAAAGAATTATTCCGCCTATTTTAATATATAATCAAGAAAAAATATAACACAAATAAAGTATAATTGTAATCAACTTTTGGAATTAGCCATTTTGACTAAAGATACAATTAAATCTGCAATTTTCTCATCGGGCACATAAATGTTCCAGCCTCTGAATCTATCGAGGATTGAGGGCTTCTCGTATGGCGATAGAAGAATGAATTTACCTGCTCTTTTTGCCCGCCCAAAATTCCGCCAGCTCGAAACCCTTTCGTGTCCGAGAAACCGCTCCCTTATTCCTGCCATATCGATTGAGTATTCGGTCGGAAGAAAATATCGCGATAGTCCAAGAAAAAGAATGCCCACGGCAAATATTCCCCACCAAAGGGAATTCATGTACCATGCCGAGGCTATGCCTGCAGCTATCAGGATTATTATCGTGATGATGCTCTTTTTTGGGTTGTCTGCTGCGGGATGGGCAGTCCATTTTGCTGGCAGAAGTTTTTTGATTTCGTCGAGGGTTAGATCCGCGTTTTCGAAAGTCTCTTGCCCATTCTGATTCGTTGAGTTCAGGCTTGATGTGTTCTTTTTGCTCTGCTCCTTTTTGCTCATTCCTTTCTTTTTTGCTCTTTTTCCACTTGTGCCAGCTTCTGCATGAACTCATCAGGTGTGAAAACGCCTTTTTCCACCAGTATCCTGACCAGCACCTCAAGCGTAAGATTGTTCGATAGTGCGAGTTCTTCGAAAGTTATGACTCTTTCCTCGCCACCGATTTTTATAACCATTGCCGCACGGTCATCGCGGGAATCGTTGCTCTTCTGGGGCATATTACCTCCATTTGATGTTGCTCTTTCATCCAAATTTAGCCGAAAAAACCTTGAAGAACAAATTAATATTTGCCGCCCAGTTTCTTACGCGAAAACTCGAACTTTCGAACCTTCAGCTGTCTTTTCGACCTCAAGCCTGGCGGGGAAAGAGTTTTTAAGCTGTGGAAGATGTGATATAACTATTATTTTCTCGAATTCGGACGATACATCGAATATCGCATCAATAAGTTTCTGAAGTCCCTGTTCGTCCTGTGAGCCAAAGCCCTCGTCGATGATGAGGGTCCTTAATGGGAAACCGCTTCGCTGCGCGAGTGTCCTTGAGAGCGCAAGCCGCAGGGCAAAGTCTATCCTGAATTCCTCGCCACCGCTGTATGACTCATATGGTCTCTCTCCAAGATGGTCCGAAATCCTTACCGCCAGTTTCTCGGTTCCCTCAGGAACGAGCCTTACCGAAAGTTCGCCATCAGTAAGAAGCCCGAGAATGTCATTAGCGTCCGATTCTATAGCCGAAAGATAGCGCCTTAGAAGCCAATCTTGGATGCCAAGCGGTCCGCAAATCTCCGCTAATGCCGAGTAAATCTTCTCCTTGGAGCCAGTTTCCCTTATCACACTTCTTAATCTCGCTTTTCGCTTTAGAAGTTCCTCACGAACCGATTTTATGGAGACAAGTTTCGTCAAGCGTTCTGATAGCTCGTCCTTGCGTCGTCTAAGCTCCTCAATGCGCTTATTTATAGCCTCTGAATAAGCCTCGAGCTCGTTGAGTTCCCTTTTTAGTGGCTCGATATTCGATATTTCCTCGGAAACATGCTTTAAACGCTTTCGCTTCTCGGAGATCTGCGATTTTACCCTTTCGATAGCCTCCATAGCCTCGGGCAAATTTTTCTTCGCCTGTTCGAGTTCGTATATCTTCTTTTTTACAGGTTCGAGCGTTGCTATTCTCTTTCTCACCAGAAGATGGCGATTTCGGTCGTATCCGAGTGCGTCAAGTTCACTTGTTATTTTTTCTATTTGTTCGGAAATTTGTGCTCCAACCTCTGCTGATTTGAGTTCTTCAAGCCGTTTTTTAAGCTTTTCCAGCTCAGCTTTGGTTGTTTTGCTCTGTTGCTGAAGTCGCCTTAACTCCTGAAATTTTATGTATTTCGGTTCCAGTTCGTCGAGCATGCTTTTGGCTTCAAGAAAACTTTCGTGGCTGAAATCGAGTTCCAAAAGGTTTCTTTCCAAATTTTTCAGCTCATCCCGCCACTTTTGCGCATATGCGTCGGTGGCAATTTTTTCCTTAAGGTTCACGAGTTTCTCGCTTCTTCTCTTAATTTCCAGTTCCACCTGAGACAGCCTTGCCAGTTCAGCCTCGAGTCTTTTGCGCTCGTTCTCCAAAGCGTTCTCGTCGGGTTTTGTGCAGTTTAGGTTCTCGAGTTCATGCTCTGTTTTTACTAATTGCTCCTTAATTTTTTCTATTTCCTTTTGCGTGCCCTCAAGCTTTTCCGCTAATTTTTGCTTTTCACTCTCGAGCTGCTTTGTTACTTCGTTTTTGTGCTCATAAGTTAACTCCGAGCCGCAGAGTGGACATCGTGGAACATCCGATTCAAAAAGAAATGTTAGTTGCTCGCTTACTTTCCTTATGCGCGAGCTAAGTTCCGCTTTTGCTTGTTCCAGAGTTTGGATTCTTAGCTTCGCCTGTGCGTTTTCACCCTCAAGTTCGTCGATTCTTTTCTGTATATTTTTGGTGTGCATCAGTTTCTGTTTGACTTTATCGAGTTCGGTTTTCAGCTTACACATTTTGCTCGTTTCGGTCGTTAGTTCGCTTATTTCTTGCTCGAGAGTTTTGATCTGGTTCATGATAGCTTCCCGCTCGGCGTCTATACGCATGCGAACAGAGGAGATAGCGCTTGAGATTTTGTCGTATTCAGCCTTCTTCTGCTCAAGCGTTGCCACAAGTTTTTTGGCATCCTCAAATTTCTCAGCCTCCGCCGACAGGGAATTGTATGATTCTAACTCTTCCCCAGTTTGAATGAGGAAATTCCTTAATTGCTTTATTTTTCCACTCAGCATTCCTATTTGTTTCGCTTTGTCTTTCTGTAACTTTGAGAGCCTTTGTTGAAGTTCACCGAGCCGCTCTTGAAGGTATGTTTGGTGGGCAAGTTTCTCAGAAAGTTTTGACTCCTCGTCCTCAAGCTTTTTAAGGCTTTCAAATTGCTCTCTTATTTCGCGTTCATTCGATAAAATGCTCTTAATCTGGGAAGCTTTTAACCTTAATTTTTCCTGCTCTTTAATGAGGTTTTCTATCTCGGTCTTTATCGAAAGAAGCTCGTCCTTTTTCTTGTTCAGGTTTTCTATTCTTGCTTGGATAAAAGCTTTTCTTTCCTGAGTTTTCCCGAGTTCAGCTAATTTCTCGTCTATTTTGCTTTTGGTATGTTCCAATTCTTTTTCGATAATGGCTATTTCGTCTGTCGGGTCAGGAATTTGCGAGAGTTGCTCATTTATGCCTTCCAGTTCGTGCTGGTTGGCTGTGCGCACGGCTGACAATTCCCTTACCCTAAGCGATGCTCTATCCCTTATTTTCTGGAATACCTCTATTCCGAAAAGCTTTGCGAGAAGTTCCCGCCTTCTGCTCGGTGTTAGCTTGGAGAACCGCCCGGCTTCATTTTGAACGAAGACTGACGCACTCACAAGTCCATCGTAGTTGGTGCCCAAAAGTTCTTCGAGCTTTCTCTGCGCATCGCTTAATCTTCGGCTGGTGGTCAAAGAATACCTTCTGCCATTGCTAAGCCCGAAAACATCAAGGTGTTTTCTGCCGTCGTATCGCCTTATAACCTTGTACCCTTCGTTTTCAATCCTGAATTCGAATTCGACCTCGACGAATCGCGCTCCTTTGCGCATAACATTGGTCCACTTTTGTCTGCCTTCACGCGATACACCGAACAGTGCCCAGAGCATCGCCTCAATTATTGTCGACTTACCCGCACCGTTGGGACCCACTATGCAGAACACAGAAGCGAAATCGAGGGGAACATTTGTGGTGGAACCAAAACTTCTGAAATTAGTTAATTTAAGGTTTACAGGAACCATTAGTATATTATAACATTATTCTTAAAAACTATGAAATCGTTTTTCCCATGGTCTTTTTATTGATATTTCGCCATTGCATATTTTGAACCATACAGCGCCATTGTGAAGATTAATACGCCCAACACGCGAAATAGTGTGCCAGCAGCCTCTCGCGCGCTCTCCAAGGATTCTTATTGTTGAGTGCGGAAAGCTATGGGTGCCTGTGTCAAAAAGCTCCTCAGGGAAGTCAACTACCAGTATGTCAACGCTGTCCACGGGCGAGTCCATCGGGGCGAGCAAAATAAAAATCCGTTTGCCGCAGAACTCGATGATAGCGTTTTTTGGCGAAACGAATCTTGCTGATATGAAGTCGCTCTTTTGTGGTTCGTTCGGTTTCAGCCATTCGTCGGGAAATGCATAGGAGATGAATATAGTTTTTGGATGCAGGGCGTTAATTATTTCTTCCGCACTTTTAAGCGTTTTCCTCGTGGCAGGTATCACGAGAACATCAACGCTTTTGTGACCGCGCGCAAGAAGTAGCGGCTTAATCGTGAACTCAAAATCACTACGGCCGCAATCGATGAATAGAGCGGTTTTGCCATCTTTCGTCTCGAAATATGCAGCATACATGTCCTTGCCAAGGGGCATTACTATGTTATTGCACGGCTCATGTGCGGTCAAAATTGGGATTGCGAGAAGTGTTGTGCCGAGGAGGCTTGCGTGCTTTCCCCAGCGACGATACGGGATGTTGAGCAACCCGAGAAATAAAATGTATGCTCCCAGAATACTTATAGCATTAGGATGGCTTATGGGAACATACGAATAGCGAAATCTATCGAAAAACTTTACGACGAAAAGTATGTAGCTCATTATGATGGAGTCGAGCTTGAGGACAACGATGCCGACAAAGGGTATAAGCCAAAGGAAGAGACTTGCTGCGAATGCCAACCACAGCCCTATTCCTACTGCAGGCACGACGAACAGATTGGCAACAGGTGCTATAAACTGAAATTTGTGGAAGAAATACGCTACTAAAGGTGCAGTGCCAAGTTGCACGGCTACGGTAAGCAAAAGAAGCGAAAGGATTTTTCCTAATTTTGTTTTTGGAAGCTTTTCGGAAAGCAGGTTTGCTAATCGGGGATAGAAGTAAAGTATTCCTCCTGCCGCTGTGAAGGATAGCTGGAACCCGATGTTCGTAAGCTGGTTGGGATTAATAGCAAGTATCAACAGTGCAGCGGCACCAAGAGCATTGAACGAATTGGGGCGACGCTTGAAAATGTGTGACGAGAGTATAAAAGCGGACATAACGGTAGCACGAACCACCGATGGTTTAAAACCCACGAGAAAACAATAAATAAAAAGCATAGCAATGGTCATTAAAGCTCGTAGGGAATTTCTGAGCTTGAGTCTCTTTAAAAGAAACCAAAGCATGCCCGCCACAATGCCGACATGAAGTCCAGATACTGCCATAACATGTATAACGCCTGTATTTGAAAACATTGAGCGTATATCTGCGGGAAGTTCGCTTTTGTCTCCGAGAAATATTCCCGCAAGCAGTGCTGCCTCGTTCTCAGGAAGAGTGGACTTTATCCCCCTTCTAAGAAATGTTCTTATTCTCTCGAATACGCGGTATATCGGGAATTCGCTTACCCCGACAACTTTGAGCGCATCTCCTTTAATCCACATTGTGCCTCTTATCTTATTTTTCGTAAGCGTTTTGACAAAGCTTGAGGTGAAGAAATTAAGCTCGTTTTCGCGCGGCAATTTCCGCGGCGCGCCGCTTATTATTATCAAGTCGTTGCAATGAATTTCCGACCAGCCTCTTATGTAGATTCGGATTTTTCCACTGGCGACATGTTTTTTGCTGCCAGCTATTAACGATAGCACCTTTACATCAGCCCATTTTAAGCCCTCGCTGGTTTGCCCTATTTTTACGATTTCGCCTTTTAGCTTGCTTATTCTTTCAAATTTCGTCCAGTCGTCCTGCCGGGGAACATTGAAAACGAAGGCTCTAACAGCGCCAGCTCCTATAAAAGCTGATAGGATAGCGAAGTTCCTCAATTTATCGTTTTTGCATGCGACGGAAAGGATGGCGACTAAAAATATAAATCCACTCAGAATTAACGCTGTCTGTGGCTTTTCAATCCATTGTCCGCAAAGTATTCCAGCTGCGAATGCTACTGATAAAACGAGCAGAGGAGCGTTAACGAACTTTGCGCCGTATCTTTGCATCAATAGGGTTTATTCCCAAAGACTTATCTTGTTTTCCTCGCCCGTAAGAGCGACAAACATGTCCTCGAGAGTCTTCCCGGCGATATCGGCTTTTTGGCGAAGCTCGTCAAGTGTGCCCATGGCGAGAAGCTTTCCTTTATGGATTATCCCCAACCTCGTGCATACATCCTCGGCGACTGATAGAGTGTGCGTGGACATGAATATCGTCGTGCCGCGTTCAGCGAGCATGTGCATTATGCGCTTAACGAGCCTTTGGCTTTGTGGGTCAAGCCCCACCATCGGTTCGTCGATTATCAATAGTTTTGGGTCGTGAATTATCGCCGATGACATTATTATTTTTTGCCGCATGCCATGGGAATACTCGGATGCTAAAGAATCCCCCCACTCCTCGATGCCGAAAATCTCGAAAAGGCGCTCTATGCG
Source organism: bacterium (assembly GCA_021159335.1). Taxonomy (NCBI): domain Bacteria; species bacterium. The sequence goes on along the minus strand of JAGGRZ010000073.1, from coordinate 1,329 downwards.
CTCGGATATGGTTTTTTTGTCCATCCTGTAAAGTGAACCAACGAGCTCAAGGAACTCACGTCCCGTTAGCTTGTCGTATATGTAAGGATTGTCCGGAATGTAGCCTATGAATTTTTTCGCTTCAGTAGGCTGTTTCACTATGTCGTATCCGTTGATAAGGATTGTGCCCCTATCAGGTCTTAGGAGTCCAGCTATCATCTTTATGGTGGTGGTTTTGCCAGCACCGTTGGGTCCAAGGAAGCCGAAAATTTCGCCTTCGTCGAGAGTCAAACTAAGGTTATCGACAGCAACTGTTTTGCCGAATGTCTTGGTTACACAGTTGATTTCAAGAATTTTTCCCATTAGGAATGACTCAATTTTACTTTCCGAATCTTCCTATGCCGAGGATTGCGCCGAGATTGGCACGCTCTGTTATTTTGTATTTTATAAGACCTGGCTCGACGGCGGAGATAAGCGTAGTAACACCGGGACCGTGTCCTGCCCAGAGGCAGTCACCGTGAATAACTATTCCGATAGTTACCGCCCCGCGTCTGAACGACCTGCCGTAGCGGTTATCGTGGTTTTTTATCGCGACGAAGTCCCCGAAGCGTAGTTTGTCCAAACCGAGCTCTTTTATGTAGTCTTTATCGGCGGTCATTATGTCGTAATCGCTTTTTCCCATATCAGTTGAGCCGATCCCGCTGCCCATAAGTTCTCCTGGGACCTCTGCTGCCACGGGGACCAGTATGCCGTCTCCAGTGTCCTCGATGCCCCACGCAGGAATTATCCGCGGGTCAAGGTTGTATGTGCATATCTGTGGGTAATCGAGAAACTTTAATCCCTGCCCGAAACCTTTTATGAGGATTTTGTCCTCGATAGTCATCTTCTCCATAGTGCTTTCCGGGAACTCTATTATAACTCTTTCGCCACCGCCGTGGTGCCCGACTACAACGCCTTTTTCGCCTTTTGCATCGCCGCTTACTACTATGGCTTCATTACCAGTGCATGCATAATAGTTGAACGCAGCATTTATTCGGTTATTTCTTTCTTTCTGGTCAGCTATAGCGGAAACTGATGGTTCAAGGTGATCTGCTGCCCAGCCGAATGCGGGGTCGCCAAGGTGAACATTGTATGTTATACCGCCTGTTCCAACCACCAAAAATGGCTTGCCTTCGGCGTCGAAGCCGTGTCTGCCTGTGTGTTCGGGATGTGCAACTTTTCCCTGAACAGAAATCATAATAAGTTTATCGATGTTAGTCCGTGGTGTCATATCTCCTCCTGATATTGTTTAATTTTCTCCTACCCCCAAACGCGCTATCTTGCCCTCCGAGTCGCCGATGCCGTCGAAGG
>JAGGRZ010000072.1 GCA_021159335.1 bacterium | reverse complement strand
ATTAAGTTTCCACTCCCCCTACTCTACCTCGAAAAGTGGCCAGAAACACGAATCAACAGCCTTCCGCGCCATATCCATAGACATATTCTCGGGGAAACGCCACCCAACAGGACAGGGCATAATAACATTTATGAACGCTGGTCCCTCGATTTCGAGAGCTCTCTGAACCTTGCGCATGAAATCCATAAAGTTATGGGGGGAGGCCTGCGCGACATATGGTATGTCGTGCGCAACCATGATTTCTGTAAGAGGTTTTCTGTGCTGCCTTTTGCCGGGGATTTTCTTTCCAGCGGGTGTTGTTGATGTAGCAGCGCCATACGGAGTAGCACCCGAACGCTGAATCCCGGTATTCATGTATGCTTCGTTGTCGTAGCAAATATACAACATATTATGCCCTCGTTCCATAGCTCCTGAAAGCGCCTGAAGTCCTATATCGTATGTTCCGCCGTCACCACCAATTGCGATAAAGTTAATTTTCTTGTCTATCTTGCCTTTTTTCTTAAGAGCTCTGTAAGCGGTCTCGACCCCCGAAATTGTTGCGGCTACATTTTCAAAAGCATTGTGAATGTATGGTATTCTCCAGGCGGTATATGGGTATATAGTTGTTACCACCTCCATGCACCCAGTAGCGAGCCCTACCACGGTGTTGGGACCTGCAGTGTTAGCAATCATGCGCAAAATGGACGCGCCTGCACATCCCGCACATGCCCTGTGCCCCGGCGCCAGAAGGTCCCCCTGGCTCGCCATCTTCTTGAGATTTATTGCCATAATGTCCTCCTTTACTCTCTAACACCCCAGACATTAAATAAAGTTTCAGGAGTTTTTGTTCTGAACTCCAGCAATTGTGAAAGTATTTCCTCTATTTCAGTGGCTTTGATATCTCTTCCGCCAAGCCCATAGAGGTAGTCAACCACCAAAGGTGGATTGGGCAATCCGTAAAGAGCGGACCTTATCTCTGTGAACACTGGTCCACCCTGCGCGCCGAAGGATGCGGAACGGTCCATAACGCCCACAACCTTGAAGTTTTTCAGGAATTCCGCAAGTTCCTCGTGAGGGAATGGTCTGAACACGCGAAGTTTTACAAGCCCGACTTTATGCCCTTTATCGCGCATTCTGTCAATGGCTACTTTTGCAGTTCCAGCAGTGCTCCCAAGCGCTACTATGACAACTTCTGCGTCGTCGCATCGATAGGGATGGAAGAAATCATAATACCGTCCAGTAAGCTCCCCATAAGCTTTGCCCACTTCTTTTATCACGGGTGGAGCATTGAACATAGCTTCTATTTGCTGCCTTTTATGCTCCATGTAGTAGTCCTGAAGGTCAAGGGGACCAACAGTTATCGGATTTTCAACATCCAGAACAGAGAACTTTGCTTTTCTTTCAGGTCCTATAAAGCCGAGCGCTTCATCTTCGTCCAAAATCTCCACAAGCTCGGTAGTGTGCGAAATAATGAATCCATCAAAGGAAACCATAACGGGCAGAAGCACCCTTTCATCCTCGGCTATTTTGAACGCCTGAATTATGTTATCATATACTTCTTGGGAATTCTCAGCATAAATCTGAATCCACCCTGCATCACGAGCTCCCATAGTGTCGGAGTGGTCGGAGTGAATGTTAATCGGAGCAGATAGGGCTCTATTCACGACTGCCATAACTATAGGCAACCTCGTAGAAGCAGCTATGTAAAGGATTTCCCACATCAGCGCCAAGCCATTCGCAGCAGTAGCAGTAAACGCTCTTGCTCCAGCAGCGGACATGCCTACCACAGCGCTCATAGCAGAATGCTCTGACTCCACCAGAACGAGTTCAGTGTCAACATCGCCGTCGGCTACGAAATCTGCGAACTTGTGCATAAGTTCTGTTTGCGGTGTTATGGGGAACGCAGCAGCGCAATCGGGGTTGGCATGCCTGAATGCCCAGGCGCCAGCCTCATTCCCCGTTAATGCCATCTTTATTCTTCCCATATTTTCACCTCGCTTATATTTCGAAATTAATTTGTCAGGCTTCTTCAAGCTTCATTTCTATTGCATTCTTAGGGCACTCATACGCACATACACCGCAACCCTTGCAATGGTCATAGTCGAACCCGACAACTTTACCATCCTTAACTATTACGGAAGAATCGGGGCAGAATACCCAGCATATCATGCAGTGGATGCACTTATTAAGGTCAAGAACCGGTCTATAAACCCTCCAACCGCCTGTAAGGTATTTTTCAGAGTTGCCCGGCTCTACTATTAATCCCGCCATAGGGATTTCTTTCCATCCTTTTTTCTCCTCAGCCATTATGACCTCCCCTATTTACTCTTCCCCTTTAAGTTCCTCGTAGGCACGCTTTATAGCGTTTATGTTGCCCTGAACAATCTTTTCGGGGAACTTTTTGGAGAATTTTTCTTTTATGTCACGGTATATCTCATCAATATCAATTATTCCCGTTGCTTTTATAAGCGCCCCCAGCATTGGCGTATTGGGTATTGCACGACCAAGCTCTTCTATCGAGATTTTCGTCGCATCCACAGTGTAAATTTTATACTTTCCTTTCGGTAATTTCAGCTTCTCTCTCACAGTGGAAGGCGGAAACGATGTGTTGACAAGGATAATGCCATCATCGGGCATCCCTTCGGTCACATCTACTATTTCAAGAAGAGTAGGGTCAAGGACCACGACTACTTTCGGCGATTCAACGGGGTCATGTCTTGTTATTGGTTCGTCAGATATTCTGGTAAATCCCCGCATAGGCGCGCCACGACGCTCAGGACCGTATTCAGGAAAACCCTGTCCATACTTACCTGCGCTTATCGCCGCTGAGGCAAGAAATGTCGCAGCTGTTTTGGCACCTTGGCCTCCTCGACCATGCCATCTTATCTCTATGAATTCTCCCATAATATCTCCTCCCAAAATTTGTGAAAAATATCTCACAAAATTAATTGTTGCAAACTCAAAGTCAATGGAAAATTTACCTAAAAAATTTTTGCTTAACATTTGAAGTTGACATCCCACAAAATGGCAAATATTGTATCCGATATGAGGATTAAAATAATCCCAATTATTGCGTTAATTCTCACAACCTCTCTTGCCTTGGCTGAAAACAGCAGTTTTCCCGTAAAAATACAGGGTCTAAAACGGCAGCAAATATCCGAAATACGAAATATCGTCGATTACATCAAGTATTATGACCCAAAAACGGGTTATGCTAAGGTTTATGTGGACGATGATGGGTTCGCTATGCTAAAGTTGCTTGGCTTCTCGCCTGTTAGGCTCGTTGATACGACGAGACAAAAACTAAGCTACATTCTCTCTCACGCCAAAGAACTTCTTTACTACGATTACGACGAGATAACTGAGCGAGTGCACGCATTGGCTGATTCCTTTCCTCACATAGTAGCGCTTGACTCCATAGGTCCCACAGTTCAATGGCGATGGATATGGGTTTTGCGCATAACTGACAATCCCGACTCTGCCGAAATAGAACCGGAATTTATCTATATAAGCACTATGCACGGGGACGAGATAATTGGCACACACTTTCTTTTGTGGCTTTGCGACTCGTTAACGAAACTTTACCGAATTAACGGCAGGATAACGCGACTCGTGGATTCAGTTGACATCTGGGTAATCCCGGTTATGAACCCTGACGGTTATGTAACTGGTCGACGAAGGAATGCAAACAGGGTTGACCTAAACCGCAACTTCCCAGTTCCCGATGGAAGCATAGGTTTTGACGGCACCTATCTTATTGAACCTGAAACTCGTGCCATGATGGAATTTCTCTCGTCTCGAAGGGCAAGCATGACCATAGATTTCCACACGGGAGCACTCGTGGTTAATTACCCATGGGATTTTGATACAGCCAGAGCACCGGACGATAGCCTTCTTAAAGTTCGCGCACTCGATTACTCGAAATTGAACCCAACAATGTTCTATCATTCTCATCCGCCCAGACCGGGAGGAATAACAAATGGTTTTGACTGGTACGAGGCGGACGGGACCATGGAAGACTGGGACTATCACACAGGAAACAATCCTCATCTTATAGTGGAATTATCTGTTTCGGATGCGCCGCCCGAGACAACGCTACTAAGAATATGGGACGACAACTACAACGCCATGCTTCGCCAAATAGAACTTGCGCTTACAGGACTTCACGGTGTCGTTTTGGACTCACAAACGAACGAGCCGCTCGATGCGCAAATCTGGATTGACCAAATCGGACGCTGGATAAGAGCAGACTCCGAAGTAGGCGATTTTCACAGGGAGTTGCTCGCGGGTTCGTATTCAATAACGGTTGTTGCTAATGGATATTACCCCAAACATATCACAGGGATAATAATCCCGACTGATACCTCATCAGTTTATCTTTCCGTAAAGCTTACAAAGGCGGATACAATTTACTTTTCCGATTTCGAGTTAGACGATGGAGGCTTGAACGTCGACACATTCGTCCACAATCAAGATTGGGCGTGGGGAAGAGTAACATATTTTCCTTATGGACCCGATACAACTTTTTGGGGATTGAAACTATGGGCTACGAATCCCTGGGGAAATTATCGAGACACATCGCAGTCGAGACTTAAACTTGGAATAAATTTGCATGGAGTAAGTAAAGCCGCTCTCGTCTACGATGAATGGTACCGGTTCTATCCCATAAACTGGCACTCGTTACCAATTCTCGCCCACGATGGAGGAAATATAAAAATTATATACAAAAATGATACTATACTCGTTTCTCCACCCTGGGGATATAATTTTATCACCAGCCATTACAACTGGTTTATCCCGGCAGAATCCGTTTTTTCAGATGACGAGACAGGTTCACCATGGCACAAAACAGTCGTTTTTCTGGACAGCTTCTGCGGTGATAGCATAACAATACTGTTCGATTTTGGCTCAAGCAACCGGGGAAACAACCTTGGATGGTATATAGACAACATTGCTATTTTATCACCATGCTCATTATATAATATATATGAATCTTATCTAAGCCCAAAGCAAACGGAATTTAAGGCATATCCCAATCCGTTTAACTCACATATTTCGTTCATCATAAACCAGATTCACTGTGAACCCTGTAGATTAAACATTCACGATGTTTCGGGCAAACTTGTATATAGTTGTTTAGTAAAATCAACAAACGAAAAAATAATCTGGCATCCAGGCAATAATATATCAACAGGACTTTATACGGCGATTCTTACGAACTCCGCTTCAAAATACATTGCCAAAATATTATATATAAAGTAACTAATACTCCACTTTGTAAATTGATGTATACTTTGGTTCAAAAACTCCTACACCAGTAGGTGGCATTGAAAATTCTATCATAGGGATAAGATTTAATCTTTTATATTGCCTGAGTGCAGCCCAAGAAGATGACCTTTGTGTATGAACGAAAAATTTGGGTTTCGTTGAGATAACCGCATCCTCAACATTTTTAAAATTCTTGGGTATATACGGCGTCGCTAATCCACCCCAGTCGATTATATATCTATCGCAATAATAACCTATGATTCCTATATCGAGCAAGACAAAAACTTTATCATCCTGCGCCGAATGCTCAGAAAGCCACTTAGCAGCAAGAATATGTGCGTTTCTATATCCTTTTTGAAACATGTCTATTTTGGGGACTATAAAAAAGCCAGTAATAAGTGCATAGCATATGATCAAAATCACAAGTGCTGACAATAGTTGTTTTGCTCCCTTAATAGGTAGGAAAATAAACATTGCTGCCAGAGGATATGAAAAATTCATATATCTTGCAGGACTTTGGAGCCCATTTGTTCGCCAAACATAATATAAAATTAGCGTAATTACAACTAAGCTTATCCTCCAATATTTTCTAATTGATAATAAAAAATCTTTATAATTGACAAATAATATATAAACAAATACAGGCAGAAAGACCAAAAATGTTGCCCCAATTTGCATTAGTGGTTTTATGCCGATATGTAAAATCGGTGCAGAAGCTTTTATAAGGGTATTCGGAGTTATTTGACCGAAAGTTATATATGCAAAGATTAACCAAGGGATAACTGGTAATAGGAAATAGCATACATTTAAAATAACATTTTTCAAATTCTTGCTGATTATTGAAAATAACCAAACAAGGACGAGCTCAGGTCTCACAAGAAACATCAGCCCACCAATCAACGAAAGGATTGGTCTTTTTTTGTACTTGTATGCCAAATATACAAAAAGCATTGCCAAGAATGTCGCCAATGTAGTCTCCATAACAGTGCCAGACCAGCGTATTATCCACGGAAGTGTCGCCAGCGAGCATGCGTAAGCAAATGACTTTATATCTTCTTCGGTAAAGAGGCTTATTAAGTAATATCCGATTATGGGTATAAAAAATAATGCCAGCAAAGAAATCAATACGCCAAAATTAACTGCTCCAAAACCCAATACATTACCGAAAACGAGGATTAATGTCCATAGCGGACTCGTCGTGCCGTAGGAGGGCTCACCGGGGTTAAATGACCAGCCATGACCGGCTGATATATTTTTTGCATACCTTAGGTATATGTATGCATCGTCATGTCCAATGTAATCGCCAAGAAGTATAACTCTTGCAACAATTGACAGCGCAGCTATAATAATCAAATGCCATAATTTTACCTTTATATGTTTTCGGGCATTAATCAAAATCACCTATGTAGAGCTTCTTTCAATTTAGATACAATATACTCCTGCATGTCGTATCTTAACTCAGGATACATGGGAAGGCTCAAAACGCTTTCGGAAACTCGCTCCGATACGGGAAAGTCGCCCTTCTTATGCCCAAGATATTTATATGCAGGCTGAAGGTGCACTGGTATAGGATAATGAATGCCAACACCCACGCCAGACTCACGCATATACTCGTAAACTTTATCTCTTTCTGGAACTAAAATAGCGTATATATGATATACATGACGAAAATTATCAGCAACATACGGAACAACTACCTCGTTTATGCCTGATAAGAGTTCGTTATACCGCTTGGCATTCTCTATACGTTTCCTTGTCCATTCCTCAAGATGCTTGAGTTTGACGGATAGAACAGCAGCTTGAATGGCATCCATACGGCTATTCACACCCTCGAACTCGTGTATATATTTTGATTCTCTGCCGTGGTTCCGTAACATCTTTACTTTTTTATATAAATCCTCATTATTGGTTACTACTGCGCCAGCATCGCCGTATGCGCCAAGGTTTTTCCCGGGATAAAAGCTGAAGCAGCCTACATCACCAAAATTACCGACATGAATATTTTTTATCATTGCTGCGTGAGCCTGCGCACAATCCTCGATTATATATAAATTATGTTTCCTCGCAATATCAACTATAGCGTCCATATTCGCCGGCTGACCATATAAATGAACAACAAGAATCGCCCTGGTCCGCGGTGTTATAGCCGATTCAATAGCATCAGAGTTAATATTGTATGTCCTATCATCAATATCAACCAGTACTGGTTTAGCACCCACCAGAGTTATAGCCTCCGTGGTGGCGATAAATGTGAATGTCGTGGTTATAACCTCATCTCCGTTTTTTATTCCGAGTGCGCGAAGTGCAAGGTAAAGCGCATCCGTTCCGCTGCCAACACCGACAACATATTTCGCACCTACAAAAACGGCAAACTCCCGCTCAAAGTTCTCGACCTCCTCGCCAAGAATAAATTTCGCTGAAGAAATAACTCTATTAACTGCCTCATCAATCTCATTCTTTATCGATGCATACTGCGCTTTAAGGTCAACGAGGGGAATTTTCATTGGTCATACTCCCGGGTAAGGTTTGTCTATAAGCCCATATGGGCACTCAAGCTCTCTAACATCCTTAATAACTTTTGCCGGGTTACCAGCGACGACCTTGTATGGCGGTACATCTTTGACCACCACGGCGCCGGCACCAATAAGCGAAAACTCGCCTATGTCGATGTCCGGAAGAAGTGTGGCATTAGCACCAACTTTTGCACCGCGATGAATTCTCGGTCCCCGTAAACACTCCTTGGCTTTGGGGCACAGCGGATGAAGCGCATTCGTGATAACAACATTAGGACCTATCCAGCACTCATCTTCAAGAACGGTGAATTCGGGAATAAATGCCTGCGAATGAATCCTTACACGATTGCCTATCTTTACATGGTGCTCTATAACTGTCGCAGTTCCCACGCTCACATCATCGCCTATTTCGTTAAGCTCTCTAATCATAACATTGTGTCCTGTCTGGAAATTCTTTCCTATCCTGTTGCCAGCGTAGATAATCGTATGAGAACGGATAATAGCGTTTGAGCCTATTATCGTCTCAAGTTCGCCGGGCTCAGCACCACGAGGAGGGAAACCTATTATCACAAAATCGGAGATAAAAACATTATCGCCAAGAGTAACATTAGGATAAATAACATGAGTGTTCATAATATTCTCCCGAGTTTGCTGTTTTGCGGCTTAAATTTTAATTTAATCTCTCTTCCCGTTTCCGCCGATTCGTAGATAGCATTTAAAAGCTCAACAAGCCTTCTACCCTCTAAACCATCAACCAACCCACCCTCGTTTCTGAGTATGTTTTTAACAACATCCTTCAGATACTGCGTGTGATTCCATGCGAATTCATCGGGATTTCTTCCGTACTTCTCGAAAATAACCCTGTCCTCAGGCAATTCAGGCTCAAAATTCCACACCTTAAGCTCATTCATAAAAAATCCGCCTATTTCTACTGAACCGTGCTCCCCAAGTATAGATATTGAGCCCTCAAGGTCCTTAGGGCGGGTCGCCGTAGTAGCCTCGATTATCCCCAGAGCACCATTAGTAAATTTTAGTATGACAACGCCTGTATCCTCGGTCTCTATGTCAACGAGTTGCGTTGCCGTTTTAGCCATAACACTTTCAACCTCTCCCATCATCCACATGAGCATATCGATATGATGGCTGGCCTGATTTGTGAGCACTCCTCCATCCATAGCCCATGTGCCTCGCCACGGCTTCTCATCATAGTATTCCTGAGTGCGCTTCCATCGCACCCTTACCGTTCCCAGAACAAGTTTCCCGAATCGTCCGCTTTCTATCGCCTCTCGAAGTTTCGTTATGGGAAGGTTAAACCTGTTCTGCTGCACAACAAAAAGTCTTATACCATACTTTCTACATGCCTCAAGCATCGCATCAGCATCTTCAAGACGCAATGCCATGGGCTTTTCTATGACGAAATGTTTACCGTAAGGTGCCAGTTCCAGCATAACCTCAGCGTGCGTCCCCGAGGGAGTCAGAATGGAAAAAACATCGAAATCCACCTTGTCAACCATCTCGTGCGGGTTATCGAAGTAAGGCACTCCTGCGTTCTCCCCCACCCTTTTCGCAGCATCGATATCAACATCGCAAACCGCAGCAAGTTCTGCATTGTCTATGCGCTGGATAGACACGATGTGCTTTTTTGACACCTTACCACAACCAACAAGAGCAAACCTAACTTTGTCCATAACTCCACTCCAGAAAATATTTTGAAACAAAAAATTAAGCGCTTACTCAACCATGTCAAATGTTTTAACGGATGACATAAAATCTGACACGATATTAAACGGCGGTTTACTTGCTGAAAATTCTCTCTATAAGAGCTATGAGCTTCGACATGTCAAAGGGTTTCTCCTTGAAAAACACGCCTTCGAGTCCCTCACGAGCTGCTTTAACCACGGTGTGGTCGGGGTCATATCCGAAAGCGGTCATAAGAAGCACATTAACATTCGGATTTTTCGCCTTGGCTGCGTGAAAAACATCGTAACCTGTAGCTTTTGGCATTTTGATGTCGGATATAACGAGGTCATAATCGTTTTCCTTTATCAACCTTATTGCCTGCTCCCCATCTTCTGCCGTGTCAACCTCAAGACCGAAATGCCGAAGAAACTCGGCGAAACCATCCCTTATAACTGGCTCATCGTCCGCAACAAGGACCTTAAGCTTACCAAATTTCCTCGCTTCTATGGCTTCTGGCTCAATGGACTCTGGCAAAGGGACAGAAAGCATTTCAAGTTCACCAATGTATTGCTCCTCCTTGATCTCCTGTGGATTCTGAAGAGTTTTCGTTATTTGCGCTATCTGAAATGCCCTTGAAAGCGACCTTCTGAGTCCATCCTCAAAGTAACGGCGAAGTTTGTCGTCCGAAATTTTTTGCGCCTCACATGCAAGGTCAGAAAGCAGTGCCACCTGAGCCATAAGCTGATTATTAATGTAATGCGAAAGAGTAACCACAGTTTTCTGTATTGCGGCTTTCTTCTGAGCTTCAATAAGTTGCTCCTGAAGCCTTTTCATCGGTCTTAGGTCCCTGCTAACGCCAACAGTTCCGACCTCGTTCCCGTCGGTATCGTAAAGTATAGCAGCAGACAGCGAAAGAGGAACCACCTCTCCACCCTTCGTTACTACTTCTACCTCCTCGTTTGACAGAACCCCGCCCTGCTCTCTCATCTTGCGCATAACTCGCCTCGCCTCAGCCGGTGATTTGTACAACCTGAGCACCGACCGACCTCTTATCTCATTGGGCTTGTAACCAAGAATCCTTTCCGCAGCGGGATTCCAAACCCTTACCCTGCCTCTCCAATCCGTCGTTACTATGATATCCGCTGAACTGGTGATAAGCTTTTTGAAATAAGCCTCCTGCTTGCCGAGATGAGCTATTATCCTGTTAAGCTCAATGCCATACCCAACAATCTGAACGAAAGCGCCGAAAACGCTTCTAATGAAATACTCGCCCAAAGTGTTCGCTCGACTACCATCCGCAATAACAACGCCGATAACTCTTTTCGTGCGAGAAACCAGCGGCGAAATAATTATTGTATCCGGAAAATCGGCATTATCCCCGATAAAAGAAATAAGCTTCTCGTGAATTAACGAACCCCTCCTTACGATTTTAACCCCGCCTTCACCGCCAAAAACAAGCTCAGCAAGCTCCCCCGCCGCTTTAGAAAGTTCTTTCAGAAGATGCGAAAAATCAAACTCAAAACCCCTTACCTCGCTTATTATTCGCCTCCTTTTCCTGTCGAAAACGGCAACGACCACTTTATCAGTTACCCCCAATTCAACGAGGGCGTCAGCGGTAAGCTTTATTTGTTTCCTTATGTCTATTTGGCGGGAAATATTTCTTACGCGCTCAAGCAATTCAGCAAAAATCATCCCCTCGCCTCTTTCGCTCAATAACGAGCTATCGTCCTTTGCACTCATCGCTTTACGAATTACTCCTGTTTTGGCGCCATAAGCCCACTTAACGCTTTAAAGTATTTTCTTACCGCATCCTGATATTCTCTCGGGTAAGGTTTGGAAAGAATCCTAAGCAATGCCTGCTGTGCTGAATTTCTTTTTGCCCCAAGGTCTTCCGGTAATGGACCCGGCGACTTTCTCACCACATCCTTCCCGGGACGGCTCTCGCGTTTGCGGGTGAATTCTCGCTTGTGAATCGAGCGTTGCGCATCAAGCATCCTCGATAGTATCCTATCCTGTCGCTCAAGAGTGCGCTGATTAACTTTAAGTCTTCTTAAGTCTTCCTCAACTTTCTTCATATCTTCTATGGTTTTCTCCATCCTTCCGAGAATGTTCGAATGCTGCTCGAACTCCTGTCTCAGCTTTTCAAGACTTTTTCGCAATGCCTCCTGTTCAGCAGCAAGCCTTGCCGCCATCGCCTGTGCCTCAGGTGATAGGTTCCCCGGCTTGCTACACTGGGCAGCAAGCGGTATAGTCTGCTGATTTATTTGCCCCTGCTTATTACACATCCTTTGAAGTTGCTGCAAAAGCTGTTGCATACCCGATGCTGATTGCGCTTGATTAAGTGATTTCTTCGTCCTCAGAAGCATTTCTGCAGCAATATTAACCTTGCTATACGCAATCTCGGGAGAACGGTCGTAAGGCAGATATCGCGATTCCGAAAGCTTCTCAGTAGCAGTAGCAAGCGCATTATCGGCATCGACGAGAACAGAATACAAAATCGGCGGAATAAGAAATGTTTTGCCCCCCATTTCGCCGACCTTTTCAATAACGAATTTAAGGTTTTGGCGCATCTCGCCTATTTTTCGGGCTAATTCCTGCGACTGCGCTGGTGTTGACCTGTCTCTTAGTTTGTTTATAACCTCCTCCAGATTCTCGGAAACATAAAGGAGTCGCTGCACAGTTCGCTTTATGTCAAGGTTAAGCGCCTGTTTTAACATTTGGTTCATGGATAATTGAATCTGCGAAAGTCTCTGTGACAATTTTGACAGTCTTGACGATATGTTAGCACACATTTTCATCGCGCCTGTTCTATTACTCTGAGAAATCTTGTCATAAGCATCTTGTGCCATTTTCGGCAGTTGCATCTGAGAAAGTTCACTCGAAAGTTTTTCCATCTCATCCGCTGGCATATCGGGCATTTGCTTCATCTCTTCGGCAAGCTTTTTGGCCTCGTCCTCAAGCCTCTGTAATTGCTCCTTAGCTTTCTGCTGCATTCGGGCAAGTTTATCTTTATCCTCTCCCGCCTTAAGACCCGCCTTTATTTCGTCCTCAAGTTTTTTAATGCTTTCGGCGAGCTTCCTGAGTTCGTCAAGTTTCATCTCGGCCCGAATACGCCGCAAAAGCTCAAGCGAACGGTCCAATTTCTGAAGTAGCTGCTCCTGCGTGATGTTAAGCTGTTTCATAGCTTGCTCAAGAAGTTTTGGGTCAAGTTTCTCGAGCGCTTCCTGAAGTTTTCTCATCGCGTCCTTAAGCTCCTGCGGAAGAATTTCCTCAAGCAGCTTTTGCATCTCCCACATTTTCTCAACTATCTGCTGTGCAACCAACCTGTCCCTCTCGATTCTTTCTATCGTTTCTCTCAACTGTTTTGCTGTCTGCTCAAGTTGTCTTGCGAGCTTTTGTTGTTGCGCAAGAAGTTTTCTTGCTTGTTCTCGCTGCTCGTATGTTAGTTTATCCTTTGCTATCGAAAGCTTACGAGCCATTTCCTCCGCCTGTTTCATGAGCTCTTTCTGTTTTCTGCTGACATCCTCGACTGACTGCGTCTGCTCGTCGTATTCTGACATAGCTTTTGCCATGATTTCGTCTATCGATGGAAACCTTACCGCGAATTTCCTGCTTCTCGCCATCTTGGGACCACGCAGAAAATCGTTATCGTAGCCCTCAACCCAGTATTCCACGACATCATCAGGAACGAGCCCAAGCCCGCTTAAACGCCACACATAAGAAACCCTTACCTCTTTCTTACCGAATTGCTTGAAAGGAATCCTGACGCTTCTTAATGTCGTGTCCCTGTTTCGTATTCTAAACTTTATCAAAAATTTCGAGAAACCAAAGTCATCGCCACCGTAAACCTCAAGCGGGAGCACCATTTCCTCGTTTATGTCCACATCCTTAGCAGGATAAAGAATCTGAACCACGGGCTTCTCGTCCTCACGAACGCTTATCCGATACTTTATCGGTTGAGGGTCCTCCTGACCATCTTCATCCCACACCAGAATTTTATAATGACCCGGCTGCTTAATCGTCATCGTGCCGAATGCCATCCTTCCGTCAACCCTCATCGGAATTCTTATCGAATCGTTAATCTCAAGTACTGCACTGGAAAGGTTTTTGCTCGCTTTTGCTTCAATGGTTACCTTTGTGCCGTATATAGCATCGATGTTCCCATCGTTCCGCTCCACGCGTTCGGTAGCGAGACCCGTATAGGCTGGATAGTCGTAAACCAATGACACATCGACGACCCTCGGAAGGTCGTAAACCTTTATTTTAAAAACAGGACTCGTGTAATCACCACCGCGAACATAAAATTCAACATCCTCGGAAAGCTGTCTGAAAGTATAAACAAAAACTTTGTTGCTTCCTCTTTCGCGCTTTGCCTCGAATGGACTCCAGCTTTGCTTGCCAAGTTTTCTGTACACAAAAACTTTGTCGGGAATCTTACCTTCAGCGCGAATTTTTATCGTGAAATCCTCGAACCTTACTGCCTTGCCCTTCGGAAATGTGACGACAAGCGTGGTTTCAGTGTGCTTCGGGAAGGACGCATTAGGCATGGTCACCTTAAGAAGCCCCAAGGAAAAGCTCTGAGGAATAGCTATGGCAAGCCCAAAAAACAAAATCACGAAAAAGGCGAGCAAAAGAGCTCTGCTTCTTAGCACACCAAGTGGCAGAACGGGTTTTTCGGAAAGTTTAGAAAATTTGCTCAGTGCACGCTTGACTACTGCTTCAATAATTTTCTGGGAATAGCCGTAGTTGTCCGACTGCTGATGCATTAGGTCCCAGGCAGCTATAAGATGTTCTCTAAGCGCAGGATACTGACGCTCGAATTCTATCGCTATGGACCTTAATGACGGTGGGGAAAAAATAGGTTTCAACACAGACCACCCAGCTGCAGAAATAGTAACGCCAAGCCAGATGAAAAACATGGTCTGTCTTGCTGCAGGACTGAACCAGAAAAAGGAATTAAGAAGGGCAAAAACCATAAGTAAAAAGGCACTCACTGCAAGCGCAGAAAAAAGATTGGAAAGCACTGTTATGAAAATTATCTTCCGTTGCGCCGCCCTCAGCTTGCTTTCTATTTTTTCGTAATTACTCATACTTTAAATATATTGCTGAAAAAGCTTATTTGCAAACTATAAGGGAGTTTGCTTTTGGGCTTAATTAATGTTAACAAATTAAAAATTTTAAGTTAAAAATTCCTTTTTAAGGTGCCCCATGGATTATAAATTTGTTAGGTGTAATTCAGAAGGGATAAGATGAGAAAGATAGCATTGACAGTCCTTTTATCAGCAGCGATATGCAACGCTTTCCTTCCAAGCGAACCCACTGGAAACGCACCAATAAGGGCTCCTCGCACAAAAGCAAAACTAACGGATGATTATTATATCTGTGTTGATGTCAACACTGGACTTGCAAGGTGGGCATTTCCGCGCAAGACTTTGCGGTTTGAGCCAAATAGCATGATAGAGGATGCACTGCGATTCGTGGATGAAAATGAGAACCTTTTCGGAATAAAAAGCGGTGAGCTTAGATTATTATCGCAAACGAAAAGATTAGGAAAATACTGGCTAAACTTTCAGCAAACATACCTTGGAATACCAGTAATAGATGGAATAATCTATTTCCGCATACTTGAGGATGGGCATGTTTGGGGATTCGGAAGCAAGGCGGTAAAGAACTTCTTCCCTAAGGATGCCACACCATCGATAGATGCTTACGAAGCTTGTGAAATAGCTTCCAAAAAAATAAAGTATGCGGTCTCCCCCGATTACACTTATCAACCTAAACTGGTCTGGTTTCCAATAAATAATACAGCACACCTAAGCTGGCAGGTTCAGGTTACGGGCGAAGAACCCAATAAATTCATCGCCTTCATTGACGCTATAAACGGTAACCTGCTTGCATACTGGAACCTCACGAACTACTTCGACCTTAGCGGCACAGTAAGAATATGGTATCTGCCCGACTTTGCGGATGATTCGTTCTCTAATGATTACTTCAAGCATGGACGCGTTGTATTTAATTATCTCCAAATGACGACGACAAATGACTCTGGTTACTACTACATCAACGCATGGCTTGGGCACCATCCGTTCCTTTTCATGAGCTGGTTGCGAGGTCTCTGGGTAGATGTAATAAAGATGGACGGAGGTGGTGCAGAGCTCGACACACTTATCGCACCTCCCACAAACTTCAGCTGGACATGGACAACCGAAATGGCCGAACCAGATGAATTGAATCTATACTATCATACCGATTATATCCATAAATACTTTAAGCGTCTTGACCCAGACTTTTGCGGGCTTGACTATCCAGTCCCTGCACGCGCAAGACACCCTCGAATGCCCACGAACGCTTGCTGGGATGGTTATGGAATGAATTTCGGCGCCGGCAATAGGGACTATCATAATTTCGCGCTTTTCTCAGCGGTGATATATCACGAATACACACACGGCGTTACCATGCATATCTACGAGCACCATTACTTCCCTTATGCTGGCCAATCGGGCGCAATGAACGAGGCATTCTCTGATTATTTCGCATTAACAAACAGAGGTTATCCCTACATGGGCTGGAAAGTAAGAAGAGGTGGTGGCTGGTTTAGAAACCTCGAAAACAACCTCGTCTTTCCGCGAGATACTATCGGCGAACCACACTACGACAGCCGAATTATAAGCGCTGCATTCTGGGAGATAAGAAAAGGAGTTCTGCCCGTGGGCAGAGTAGGCTGGGCGGATACGATTATTCACTTCACTCGATACTCTGGCGCCAACACATTTGACGACTTCGCGATAGAAACATTCTTCACTGCGGACGACGACGGCAACCCATCAAATGGATGTCCTAACTTTGCACTAATAGCTAACAGCTATGCCCGTCATGGGATAGGACAGGGTTACTATCCGTATTTCTACGCATACATTGATAGCATTAGCTCGACTGGTGATTCCACGTTCTACGAACCAGCCGAAACCGTGACCATCCACTACTCAATAGTTTACGACCACTTCCATTCGAGAGTAAGCGGTTTCCCATATCCACCCGCAGAATCTGTTCTCATCAAATTCACAACCAGGGACACCGACATAACTTTCATCGACTCGGCAGCCTTTTTCCCCTCAATAGAATACCACGATACAGTTCATGCGCAATTTCGATTCGTCATCGATACCGACATAGTGTCGCATTACGCCAAATTTAAACTAAATATCCCATCAGGCTATCTTTGCCCTTGGCGTAACGGCGAAATAACCATCCCGCTCGGGAAGCCCCAGATGTTATTAGTAGGCGCATGTCCTCCTGCGGAAGCGCAGAATTTATACGAATACTACTATGCCCCGGCATATAGACAATTCCTTGGAGTCGTGGGCTTTTGCGTGGCTACCGACTCAACCCCAACATATGAACAGATGAAAAGATTTCCAGTCGTACTGTGGTACACAGGGGAAGCGGAGTCCTCGCTTTCCGCAAGAAACATAGCGGAGCTATCCACATACATGGATTCAGGCGGTGGCGTCATATTAACAGGACAGGACGGATTCGACAATCCAGACTATTCATCATGGCTTTCGGAGTATTTCGGCGCCCGCGTGGATAGCACGAATATACGCGCCATAAGGGTTTTTGGCATTGCGGGAGACCCGCTCGGGGACTCGTTCGATGTCGTTTTAATCGGCGGTAGCGGCGCAAACAACCAAAGGTCACCATCAACACTTACGCCCACTACCGGAACACCATTTCAGCGCTATGATTCGCCGGGAAACCCGATAGCAGCAGTAAGGTTTACAAACTCAACGCACAAATCAGTTATACTTGGTTATGGTCTTGAGGCCACAGCAGGCGGGATAATGAGCATAACGCTTGCGGACGCGCTAAGAAAACTTTTGCACTGGTTCGGGATTCCAACATACGATGAGGTCTCAGAACCAAGAGTTTATGCAAAACCCGAAAAACCACTTATAAATGCATACCCCAATCCATTCAACGAAGCCGTAACTATATCAATAAAAAGCAAAGAAGAATTCGAGCTGATGATATACGACTTAAATGGGAAAATTGTTCACCAAAAAAGAGGTATGCATAACAGGGGGAATACCAATTTTGTGTGGAAACCATCAGGCTTACCGAGCGGTGTTTACTTTATCGTTGTAAAAACTGGTAACACCATTTCAACGGCGAAAATCCTTCTTGTAAGGTGAAAAATTGGCTGAAGAAAGACTCACATATAAATCAGCCGGAGTTGATATAAACGCACTTGATGACGCGAAAAGAATTATAGCAAAACTTGCCCAAAAAACCTTCACCCCGAATGTTCTATCCGAGATAGGACTTTTTGCGGGTGCTTTTTCAGTGGGCGACACCGTGCTTCTCGCCAGCACAGATGGAGTTGGTACCAAGCTTATTGTTGCAAAAATGGCCGGAGTCCTGAATACAGTCGGCGAAGACCTCGTTAACCACTGCGTTAACGACATAGCCGTTCACGGTGCAACACCGCTTTTCATGCTCGACTACATAGGTTACTCTTTACTTTCAGCAAAAGAGCTTACCGAAATAGTGGCTGGCATATCCCGTGGATGCGAGAGGGCTGGCGTATCGCTCATCGGTGGTGAAACCGCCCAAATGCCCGGAATGTATCCGGAAGGAATTTTTGACCTCGTTGGCTTCATCGTGGGACAGGTAGAAAAAGACAAACTCATAACCGGGCAAAAAATAAAACCCGGCGATGTAGTAATAGGGCTTCCTGCAAATGGTCTTCACACAAACGGCTACTCGCTTGCCAGAAAAGTTCTTTTCGAAAGGGCGGGGCTTAAGGTTGATAGCTACATCGAGGAGCTTGGCGAAACGGTAGGAGAAGCGCTTTTAAGGGTGCATCCGCTTTATCTTGGGGCAATAAAGATCGCTACGCAAAGTCTCGATGTCCACGGCATGGTTCACATTACGGGTGGCGGTGTTCCTGGCAATCTTAGAAGAATTTTGCCAAAAGGCTGCAGCGCTGAAATAATAGCTGAAAGTGCCAAAGTCCCGAAAATAATCGAGCTAATAGGAAAACTTGGGAAAATAGAGCGTACCGAAATGTACAGAACATTCAATATGGGCTTTGGACTGCTTATAATCGTGGACCAAAGCGAACGAGAAAAAGCGCTCGAACTATTAAAAGAATACAAGCCATTCGTGGCGGGCAAGATCGTTGAGGGCAATAAAGAAGTAAAAATTATCTGATGAAAAAAGTCGCTATCGCTCTTGAATGAACCGCACATCGGCACCAACCCCATAATAAAAGCCGATGCAGACTCGGTTATCTCAGCTATAAATAAAGCTGTCCTCAGAACCATAACAAATGTTGCAGGAATGACGCGTGGCGGACTCACGATATACCTACCTTCTTCCCACGACCAGTTCGATTCGGTAAACTATGTCCAGCTCGCGTTCAAAAATACCAACTGGTATGCGTTCATCTCAAAATTCATTGCTAATGCTGGCGGTGGTGGGGGTAGCGAAGAAGTAAGAATATCAGGCACGATAACATGGCCCGGACATGGTCTCATCAATCAAACTTACGCGTTCCTCGATACCTCGCACACATCAGCCATAGTAGCCATATTGGTTACGCCTGCCAATGCCGACGGTACCTATGAAATATCCTTCAGACTAACTGGTACGCTCGAGGCTATAGTTGAAGCTTGGGACGATGTCGATGGCGACGGCGACCTTAGTGTGGGCGATGGAATAGGCTGGTACGACCACAACCACGACGGCGATTGGAACGATATGCTTGCGCTGACTGGCGGAACCACGCTCACAAATGCCAACATTCAATTAGCGGAGATCACAGGTGCTACTATATAGGAGCTTATAAGTTCGAGGAAAAGCTTTATATAAATACGCTGAGCTATCTTAGGGACTCTTCCAAACTTCTTTAGCCTGTCCCCTGGACTTATCCCCACAAGGGAGGGGGAAAGAGAAAATTTCTGTGATTCTGAATTAATTAAAATGAAATTCATCTATAACCAACCCAAAAATAATTGTCTAAAAGTGGGTTTGCTTTTTTGTTTTCTTTGCTGTATTATTTATTAAAAAATCAATTCTTTGTAAAATGGCAAGGGGATGCGAACACTTTGCTGTGGAAGTTGAATTTGGAAAAGATGGTAAGATCATAGTCCATGTTTCTTCCCTGAGCGGAATTGACTTAAGATATATTCAAAAAATCTTAAGGCATGCTAATAGCAAAAGTACAGAGATTTACACTCATATGAGTAAAGCAAGCATAGCAAGAGTAACAAATCCACATGATACTATTTTTAAAGAGGAAAAGTTATAAGTGCATTTAGAGAGAAGTATATGCGTGATATTGCGTATATCTATTAAAATTATAAAAATATCTGTAGTATGGATATAAACAAAACAAAAATAAACTAATGTGGGGAACAATCATGAACTATATATATCTAAATACAATCGAGAAGTTTGTAAATACAAATCCTAATCATATATTAGAAACTTTTAAAATTAACTTTGGAAAAGTTTACGGCGAGAGTCCTGATATAGAGCAGGTAAAAGCTTGGGAATCTTCAATAAATTATCTACAAGAAGCTTTGGATGATCAAAGTATTTATGGTTTGACCGTTTCCTTCGAGTACAAATTGCCGTTTAGCAGTGAGCGAATAGATTTATTGATTTTTGGAAAAAATAAAAGCAATAAACCAACAATACTTCTCTTTGAGCTAAAGGGATGGAAAAAAGCTACAAAAACAACCTCTCCTTATATTGTAAATTATAATTTTGGTAAATCAGTACATCCTGAATATCAAGTTAAAAATTATGCAGGTAAAATAAGATTTTCCCATTCCGAATCTGACAATTTTGATATTATAACCTCTGTTTTAATGTATAATTCCACACCTGATAATATAAAGTTAGATTTTGAAGGTTCTGTAATTTTCAAAAAGGACATTAATTCTCATAGTGCCTTCACAATTCTTCAATACTTGTCGATCCCT
>JAGGRZ010000071.1 GCA_021159335.1 bacterium | reverse complement strand
GTTTGCAAGTGCAACGAAAAGGAAATGCTCGCTGATACTCCGATGGAAGTAAGCTAATCACTATCACCTTAAACCATCATCTTACAAACGAACTTCCCACTATAAAATCAGATTAAAATTAGAAACCGTTGTATCTCCTATACAAGGGCGCAGCGCGCCTTAACCTCTTCTTGCAATCTCGTTAAAATATCTTATTATTAGCACGGTAAGTATATCGGAGGATTCTATGAAGTCCGAGCTTGTCAGGAAGACTTTTCTCGATTTTTTCCGGGAACGAGGGCATACCATAGTTCCGTCCTCGCCGGTGGTTCCTGTTGGCGACCCCACGCTTCTTTTCACCAACGCCGGCATGAATCAGTTTAAGGACATATTCCTCGGCAAAGTCCCCTGCCCCTACGACCCCCCTCGTGCCGCATCGGTGCAAAAGTGCATACGAGTTTCAGGCAAACATAATGACTTGGAAGAAGTCGGTCGCGATGGCTGGCATCATACATTTTTTGAGATGCTGGGCAACTGGTCTTTTGGCGAATATTTCAAAAGGGAAGCAATACTTTGGGCATGGGAACTTATGACAAAGTTCTACGGGATTCCAGCGGAAAAACTCTGGGCAACCGTTTACGAAAGCGACGATGAAGCATATAGAATCTGGATTGAGGAAATTGGTCTTCCACCGGAAAAGGTAGTAAGGTGCGGCATGAAGGACAACTTTTGGGAGATGGCTGATACGGGACCCTGCGGACCCACTACTGAGATTCACTATGACTGGGGCAAAGAACTTGACCCCGATGGCGTGCCAAATGCGTCCGACAGATTCGTTGAGGTCTGGAATATCGTTTTCATGCAGTACTTTCGCGATAAAGACGGTGAACTTCACGACCTACCGGCGAAAAATGTCGACACAGGGATGGGTTTCGAGCGTTTGGTGGCAGTGCTTCAGGGGACGCGGGATAACTACCAAACGGACATTTTCAGCCCGCTTATCGAGCGCATTTCGGAGCTGAGCGGACACGATTACGAAGAGGGTGGACAGATAACAATGGCTTTTCGGGTTTTGTCGGACCACATTCGTGCTTTGTCTTTCGCTATAGCGGATGGAGCTATACCGGGGAACACAGGTCGAGGCTATGTTTTGAGAAGAATTTTGAGGCGCGCAGCTCGATTCTCGCGCATACTCGGCGTGCACGAGCCTATAATGTATAAACTCGTCTCCCCGCTCGTTGACAAAATGGGGAACGTGTATCCTGAACTTAAGAAAAACGCCGACACTATCGCGCAGATAATAAAGGCAGAGGAAGAACGCTTCGGGAAAACTCTCGACTTTGGAATCGAACTGTTCAACAACATAATTGAACAACTGGAAAAGAGGGGCGAACGGACTATACCGGGCGAGGATGCGTTCAGGCTTTACGATACATATGGGTTTCCTCTCGATTTAACCCAGCTTATGGCGCGTGAGTTAGGTTTCGATGTGGATGTCGATGGTTTTGAAAAACTGATGCAAAAGCAACGCGAGCGTGCACGTGCTGCAGCGGGATTCGATGTAGTTCACAAGAAGAAACCCGATTGGATAAGAATAACTGATGGTGAGGATAGCAGGAGCTTGTGCTACGAAACTGAACGAGCCGAGGCTCAAATAAGGCTGGCAAGAGCTGGTGAGAACAATACTGTCGAGGTCGTTCTTTCACAAACACCGTTTTACGCTGAGCGTGGCGGGCAGGTAGGCGATACTGGAAAGTTGAAAGGCGATGGTTTTGAGCTTGAAGTACTGGATACCCAACTTGAGGGAGAACACATCGTCCATATCTGCAGGGGCGATGCGGCAAAACTGATAGAGATTTTCAGGAGTTCACCGGATGTGATAGCAGAGGTCGACCACGAGCGTCGCGCGGAGATAAGACGAAACCACACGGCAACACACTTGCTACACAAGGCACTGCGGATGGTTCTCGGCGACCATGTAAGGCAAGCGGGTTCACTGGTGGCACCGGACCGTTTACGGTTTGACTACACCCATTTCGAGGCGCCGACTCAGGAACAGCTGCGAAGAATAGAGGAAATAGTTAACGAAAAGATTATGGAAAATTTGCCCGTGGAAACTGTCGTGACCAAATATGAAGACGCCATAAAATCGGGTGCGGTGGCGCTTTTCGAGGAGAAGTACGGAGCTGTGGTTAGAATGGTAAAGATAAACGACTTTTCGAAAGAGCTTTGTGGTGGAACACATGTCTCACGAACGGGTGATATAGGGCTTTTCGTCATCGTGCGTGAGGAAAACATAGGTTCAGGAATGCGTAGAATAGAGGCGATGACCGGTAAGCATGCTTATAGGTATGTTTCAAATTTGAGAAATCTTTGGGCTGAGGTGGAAAGGACACTTAGGGCAACAGGAGATGATGTTTTAACCAAAATAGAGAAGCTTTTTGAACGGATTAAGGAACTGGAGAAAAGGTCGCGGCATTCTGGGGAATTCGACGCGGCGAAAGTCGCTTCTTCCTTAATTTCCGAAGCGAAGCGGATTAACAATGCGAAGTTGGTGGTAGGCAAAGTCAATGCCGTAAGCAGGGATGAATTAATGCAAGTCCTCGGCATTCTTGAGAAGGAACTACCTTCTGCGCTGATTTTCCTTGCTTCCGCACTTGAGAACGGCAAAGCTGCCTTCGTATGCCGCATTACCGCCGATGTAATAAGAAAGTTTGGCATTAATGCTGGTGAACTTGTGAAAAAGGCAGCGCAAATTACAGGTGGCGGCGGCGGTGGAAGACCCGACTTCGCACAGGCAGGCGGAAAAAATCCTGAAAAAATTGATGAGGCTTTAAAAGCTGTCCTAAAGATAATAGACAAAAAATTTTCTAACAGGGGGGCATAATGAGGAAAGTAGTATTATCAATTGTGATATTTGCGACCCTCATATTTGCAGATGTGGACATATGGGTTGACGGTGGGGCAAAAAGCAAATCGGTAATAAATAGTGTCACAGTCTACGCTGACCGTGCCCTTGTCGAAAGAACGGGAAAAGTAAGTCTAAAAGCTGGGGACGGCAAGATTTTTATCGGCTACCTTCCGCAGCAGATCGATAGGAATTCGGTAAGAATAAGCGTTAAAACTTCCGGGGATGTGAAGCTCGGCGGTATCGAGGTGTTTTTCGAACGCTATGAACCTCAGATTATTAAGGCATTGCGGGATTCGATAAAGATGTTTGAGGATAAGCTTGACGAGCTTAAGGTAGAGGAACAGGGACTTCAGACA
>JAGGRZ010000070.1 GCA_021159335.1 bacterium | reverse complement strand
GCCGAAATACTAACCGAGCTTAAAGAAGTGGCATCAAATTTCAACAGGACTATGACAGAATTTGGAACGCAGTTCTTCAAAAGGTTCTATGACGAAAGAAAATTCTGGTTATCACCAAGGGATATGTATCTCGTTCTGAGAGGGCTTATGTGGAGCTATCTCTCAGAGAAAACCATTAATGCGGATATAAACATCGAAACAAAAACTCTCATACGGATTTTCCTGAAGGGAGTCGAAAGATGATGAGATTAATTTTAAAAATAGTCGTTTTAGCCGCCATAAGTACATCTTTTGGGCTGACATTAACGCTTGAGGACTGCATAAAAATTTCTGCGACCAATAATCCATCAGTCCTTGCGGCAGAGGCAGCACTGGAAGCCTCCGATGCGCAAAGGTATCAGGCTTTCACTAACTTCCTGCCCAAAGCAAAAATACAAGCCACATACACGAGGCTTAACGAAGCGCCATACACTGTTCTGAACCCGGAGAACTTTCCGTTTCCAACGCCCCCTGGAATGGAACCCGTAAGAATCGAGATGGGAAAAGCGGAAATGGACAAAGTCGAAGCATCTTTGACTCAACCTCTCGCAGCTCCCATTTTTACAGGATATGCTCTCGCAAGAAAAGGCACTGAGCAGAAAAAACTTGAGCTTAAAAAAGCGAGAATAGAGGCTGTATCACAGGCTGAAAAAGCTTTTTTTCAACTCGCAAAAGCAAAAGCATTTCTCGAGATAGCCAAAATATCAAAAAAGCAGGTTGACGACCACATAAAGCAGCTTACTGATATGGTCGAGGCTGGTCTGGTACACAGGAAAGACCTTCTCGCTGCAAAAGTCAAAGGCTACGAGGCAGAGTTAATGCTTACTCAGGCTCAGAATGCTGTAAAACTCGCAAAAGACGGTTTGAAAATGGCATTAGGCCTGCCGGATACCGTAGATGTGGATATAGACTACAAACTCAATGTAACGGATTATTCCATACCGCGCGATTCCGCTATTTCAATGGCATTGCGAAATTCCATTGACATAAGGCTCATGAAAGTTGGAATAGAAGCTGCACGGTTGAGCATTCAAATGGCTTTCGGAGAATTGTTACCATCGTTTGCGGCGGTTTTCAATTATGACTATCAGAAGCCGAACAGGCAACTCGAGAATAAGTGGTATGACTCATGGACTGCGGTCGGGGTTATAAGCTGGAATATTTTTGACTGGGGAGCCAATGTAGCAAAAATAAAGCAAGCTAAAGCCAACCTTAACCAGATTATGCACACCAAAAAGCTCGTTATTGATGGTGTGAGGCTTAAAGTGAAAGCCGCTTACAACACACTTGAGGAAAAAAAGAAATCACTGGAAATAGCTAATTCCGGGCTCGAAGCTGCGAAGGAAAGCTACAAAGTAGTTTCGGACTTATTCAGCGAGGGAGCGGCGACGAACCTTGAGTTTCTCGATGCACAGGCAGATTTCACAAGGGCAAAGCTTAATGTCCTAAACGCTATGGCTGACTACAATATAGCAAAAGTCGAGCTCGAAAAGCTAACCGGTGAGCTTGAAAACAAGATCGATAAAATTTTAGCGAAGGAGCAATAAAATGAGAACGAAAAACACCGTAATAAGAGTAATAATAACCGCTCTCGTGGTTGCGGTTTTACTTGCAGGATGTACTAAAAAAGAAACCACCAAAACAAGCCAGCCCGCGGGAGCATTAAGAGTTAATGTTAGCGAAGCAAGAATAGGAACGGTGAAAAAGACGATAACTTACAGCGGCGTTTTGAAGGGAATCCGGGAAGTTCCTATAGCACCGGGTATGAGCTCATGGATTAACAAAATCCTCGTTAAAGAGGGTCAAAAAGTCAAAAAAGGTCAACTTCTTGCGAAACTTTCGCCCGAGCAAATGGAACAAGCAAAAGCACAGCTCGACGCGCTCGAGAAAAACTACCAGAGAATGAAAAGGCTATACGAAAAAGGCGCCATAACGCAATCACAATTTGACCAGATAGAGGCTTCATATCTTGCCGCCAAGGCTGGATACCAACTGGCAAGCAAAAACACAAGGCTTCGTGCACCTTTCGACGGTATAGTAGCTGAAGTTAATACCCAGGAAGGGCAATTTTTCAATGCAATGATGGGATTCTCAAGCGCACCATCGGTTCTGACACTGGTAGATATATCAAAAGTAAAACTCGAGGTCGAGGTATCAGACCGGGATGTGGCGCTTATAAGCCCAGGACAAGAGGTCATGCTTAAAGTTGACGCTTTCCCCGAAACCACATTCACGGGCAAGGTGGAAAATGTAGACGAAATCGCTGACCCGAGAACCGGAACATACACGGTTAAAATAATCATCGACAACCCCAAAGAAATCCTCAAAAGTGGTATGTATGCCAGCGCGAAAATCGTCATCGACAAGGCTGAATCGGTAGTAGTTATACCTACCGATGCATTGGTAAACGATACGCTCGTTTACATCGCCGAAGGCAACACTGCCAAAGCGCGTAAAGTAAAAACTGGCGTTAAGTCGGCTCAGCTCGTGCAAATAATTGACGGAGTCAAACCCGGCGAAAAAGTGATAACCACAGGAACAATAGCGCTATTCGACGGAGCACCAATAAAGTATCAACCAAAAATAACCAAAAAAGCAGAGGCAAAAACCACGACTCAGTAGAACTTTACGAATCAGTATAAACGCAAAAGTAACTTATCGACCGCACCTTTACGGGTGCGGTTTTTTTAGACTAAGCAGGGTTAATAATTAATCAGACTAAAATTTATGTGGCAAATACCCTATTTAAGGATGGTTCTTACTGCGCCTGAAGATTGTTGAACCATTCCGCTATTTGGGCTTTGTGGCGGGCAGCTTTGTTTCGATGTATAACACCTTTTTGATATGCCTTATCGACTATAGAATACATTTTAGCCATAAGAATTTTTTTGAGCTGGTCCTGGTCCTCGGCTTTGATGGTCCATGCGAGGCGCTTCATTACTTCTTCGGGGGTTTTATAGTTTCTTATAGCCTTAAGCACTGCCCTAACAGAACCCCTCACTATCCTGTTTCTTTCTCGACGCTTCAGACTCTGGCGCAATCGCTTAAAAACGGTTTTGTGCTTCTTGTATGGCATGTCGTCTCCTTTTATCAAACTTTATTCCGATTCTTCTTTTTTCCTGTGTGTTACTTTCGCTACATCTCTTACTTTTACGGTCTTTATGGGATGTGCGGCAAGGTATCTTTCGAGGTCAGCTTTCTCGCGGCTCTTGAAGTATGCATCTACCGACAGCACGATTCGGTGGTCACGCGGCTCAAACTCTATAACCTTAAGAGGCAATATATCGCCCACACCGAACGCATCCTGAGGACGATCGACGCGTTTACCAAGCTGCGTTACGGGAACAAATCCTTCAACCTTATCGGGCAATTCGACTACAACGCCGCGGTCGGTCATGTGGATTATTCTGCCCTCAGTTTCCGCTCCAACAAAATATTTTCTTCCCAATGCGGGCCACGGGTTGGGCTGTAGCTGCTTGTATCCAAGTGAAAGCTTGTGGTTTTCGGGGTCTATCTCGAGCACCACCGCTTCAATTTTTTGACCGCGCCTGAAAAACTCGCTCGGATGATTAACCCGTTTGGTCCAGGAAATGTCGGAAATGTGTATTAAACCCTCTATACCTTCAGCTATCTCGACGAACGCGCCGAACGCCGTTAAATTCCTCACAACACCAGTAACCCTTGTGCCCGGTTTATACTTCTTGGCTGCCACCTGCCACGGGTCTGGTTCGAGCTGTTTGAGTCCAAGCGATATTTTGTGGTTTTCCTTATCCACATCGAGCACCACGCAGAATATTTCCTGACCTACTTCCAGCATCTCCGCTGGATGGCTTATTCGTTTGGTCCACGACATTTCGGAAACATGGATTAAGCCCTCAACACCCTCAGCAAGCCTGACGAAAGCACCGTATTTTGTAAGATTAACGACTTTGCCCTTAACTTTGGCGCCCTTAGGGAATCTCTTGTCTACATCATCCCATGGTGATGGGGTAAGCTGTTTTAGTCCAAGTGATATGCGCTGCTTTTCGCGGTCGTATTTTAGGATTTTGACTTTTATCTTATCCCCTATTTTAACAAGCTCGGAGGGGTGATTTATCCTCGTCCACGACATGTCCGTAATGTGGAGTAGTCCATCAAGCCCACCAAGGTCAACGAAAACGCCGAAATCAGTTATATTCTTAACTATACCCTCTCTAACCTGACCCTCCTCGATGGTTTTAAGCAACTCTTGTCGTTGCTTCTCCCTCTCGGCTTCGAGCAATGCGCGGCGGGAAACAACTATATTCCTTCTCATCTTGTTAAGCTTTATCACACGGAACTCATATTCTTCGCCTATTAAAGCGTCAAAGTCGGGAATCGGTCTTAATGCTATTTGTGACCCAGGAAGGAATGCATCAACGCCGAGTATATCGACGACCATTCCGCCTTTTATGCGCTTCTTTATTTTACCCTTTATGGGTTTTTGTGTCTCGTAAGCTTCACGAATTATATCCCAAACTTTTATGAAATCAGCTTTTTTCTTCGATATAACGACCTGACCGTTCTCATCTTCAAGTGCGTCAAGGAACACCTCAACTTTCTGCCCTACCTCTGGCTTCTGCTCGCCGAACTCATCAATGGGCAAAATCCCTTCCGACTTAAATCCAATATCAATCATCACATCATTCCCACGGACTGCGATAACAGTGCCCTCGATTATGGTCCCGTCCTTAAGAACCGCACAACCCTGCGAATAAATCCGCTTCTGCTCCTCAATCTCTTCAGGAGAAATGGTAAGCTTCTCGTCATCTATGTCGCCTTCTGCTAAAATAACATTACCCTCTTCATCCACATCCTTCTCTATCAAAACCTCAATAGCAGGTTCCTTTGACGACTTTTGATTTTTTTCTTCCACCATTAAGATACGCCTCCTTTGGTTAAAGTTTTAATCAACTTTTAAAACTTTACTTTATTCTCTAATTTTTTCCTGGCTATTTTCTCCATTATATTAATCTCAAAATCTATCGGCATCCTTGTATTGTCCACAAGTATTGCATCAGAAGCCTGCCTTAACGGCGCCACAGCTCTCGAACTATCCAGAAGGTCTCGCAACTTAATGTTCTCAAGCACCTCAGTGAATGTAACATTTTTTCCCAAAGCAACCATTTCTTTAAGTCTTCTTCGCGCTCTTTCCTCCTGGTCCGCTATTATGAAAAACTTCAGTTCAGCATCAGGAAGCACCACGGTTCCTATATCCCTTCCTTCCATAACCACTGCCCCATCCTTAGCAAGATTTCGCTGCATTTCAACGAGCTTTTTACGCACAAGAGGATGTTTACAAACCACCGAAACCGCCTCACTAACCTGTTTAGAACGAATAGCCAGGCTCACATCCTCGCCGTCAATGGTCGTGATAAGACCATTTTGGCAAATATTATGCTTATCAATTAACATTGCAAGTTTTTTCTCATCTTCCCAGCCGACATCGAATCTAAGCGCAAGAAGAGTTACCGCTCTGTACATTGCACCGCTATCGATGTATTTGTATCCAAGCCTTTCAGCGAGAAGTCGTGCAGCGGTGCTTTTCCCTGCTCCCGCTGGTCCGTCTATAGCTATCCGTATTCCCTTCATTCAGGCACAGAAAATATCAACCAAAAGCTTTTTGGCAAGAAATTTTTTATCCAAAAATAAGAAAGAGCTTAATTAAGGTAAAACGAGGAATAAACTACTCTTTCTTTACCACCATTATAGCCCCACTTTTCGACCAAAGCTTTATAATCCCGTTTTCGCCGCTTAGAGTGTAGCTGAATGGGGATTTTCTTTCTATGCCATCAAAAATTATTATCGCGTCCTCTGAAACGCAATCAATCCTTCTTGCAGTATTATCCTTTATCTGGAGTGTAATGTCGCCCTTGGTGTTTTTGACCGACAATGTCTCAGCTATCGGGAAAAGAGGTTCTATTCTTATCATCCCTTCATCCATGGAAACAAATGTTTTATCCGCAAGAAGTCCAGCTATGCTAACTAAGCCAGAATCGACAGATATTTTTGCGAGGTCCAGCTGCCCTTTATCAACAAGCCAGACGAGCTGACATTTTTTAGAATTAATATTAATGCTGCCAAGCATTTCCCCACAAAGAGTGACATCAGATATATCCGAACTAACAGCCATTTCACCGTCAAAATCTTTCATGCTTATTTCCGACACATGGGTATCGAACGAAAGCTTGCCCCTAAATTTACCCGCGGACTGAAAAAGCGCATATTTTGAATTAATATCTATCTCACCATCAAAGTCGTCTATTTCTATCCCGCTTATAAGGGAGTTTATCCTGAGATAAATAGGTTTCGGAAGCTCGATAAATATCGCAGAGTTCAGATGAAACGGGGATTTCTTGGTTATCATAACCGATTCTGCCTCAACAGGATAGAACATCCGTTCAATTTTGGTGGCAAAAGAGACAGGCGAATTCATCGACTCAAGCTCTTTGTAGGGATATTTAATATTTATAAAAAGCGTATCAGCTTTAAAATCTGTGTCGAAGCTAACAAGGTTAGCCAT
Organism: bacterium; assembly: GCA_021159335.1. Classification (NCBI taxonomy): domain Bacteria; species bacterium. The sequence goes on along the minus strand of JAGGRZ010000070.1, from coordinate 311 downwards.
CCATTCGCTCTCGTTTTTGTTGCGGAATGTTGCGCTGACCTTGTGCCTCACTATTATTTTATCTTCGCCAATATTCTGAATAAGTCTTACATCGACAAAAGGATTATTCAAAACTATGCAGTTTATTATGCTTGCGGGAAACTCCCTGTTAAGAAATCTCGTGTAGTCAACGCCCTGCCCAAAAGTGAGCGCAAAAAGAACGACAAAAAACAATAAAAAGGCGATTATAATTTTAGACATCCCACCTCCTCCCGTTAAACTATCCTAAAATAATCCACCAGCACGCATCTTCTTGGTCTGACGAAGTCCTT
>JAGGRZ010000069.1 GCA_021159335.1 bacterium | reverse complement strand
ATATATAATTCTGTACGTTGTATCAGTAAATACAACAGAATCAACTATACGACTGAAATTTGGTGGAGTAAGAAAATAAATAGTTTGGTTTATTGAATCAAATGTTACGCAAGCAAGTGTATCACCATGGATAAAAGTCAACCATCCACTAAGAATAGCAACAGTATCAAACTCCGGAAGTTTTATAACTCCAGAATTAAAATCTCTTATATACCAATTGCAAAGATAATTGCCGCTGGGGCTCCAACTCATGGGATAAGAATAGTAAGGCTCGAAATCGAAAACCTTTTCTGACGATGGAATATTGTAAATACTAGTGTGACTCATGCTAGGAAACATTAAACTTCGTCCGGAAAACACTAATGCCCATTCTGCCGAATTAGCATCTGGGAAATGAGCCAATATCAACATAAATATTATGAAACCCCAGCGGCGCATAATTGCTTTATGGCGTAAATGTACTAATGTTATACCGCGCTAATGTCCACACCCACAAAATCTATCTTTACCTTTTAACAAAATTCTATTGTTCATAAATACCCCGTCAAGCATTTTCTCAGCCACCAAAAAATCCTCATTGACAACCACCATGTTCTCTTACTAATTAGGTGAATAACATAAAAATAGCAGTATCCTTTGCCAAAATCCAAGGAGGAGCGATGGTTAAGGAAGGTCTTTACTACTCGAAAGAACATGAATGGGTAAGGGTTGAGGGCGACACGGCAGTTATTGGAATAACCGACTATGCCCAAAGCGAGCTCGGCGACATGGTGTTCATCGAGTTGCCCCAGGTGGGCAGGAAAGTCAAAGCTATGGAGGCTGCGGCAACCATAGAAGCGGTCAAAGCAGTAGCCGATGTGTATTCACCGGTATCGGGCGAGATAATTGAAGTTAATGAAGCGCTCAAAAACGACCCAAGCCCGATAAACTCCGACCCCTACGGCGCGGGCTGGATATTTAAAGTAAAAATGGAAAACCCCGACGAACTCAAAGATTTGCTTTCGCCCGACGATTATAGAAAACTGATTGGCGAATAAAATAGAGTATTAAAAAATAGCCTTAAACATGTAAATCCTTTGATTATCGTCCCAGACTTTTGCTGGGGACAAAAAAAATTCTATTCGCTCGGAGGTGAAAATGAGAGCATTTCACTATTTGCCAAATACTGATGATGATAGACGGGAGATGCTCGAAAAAATCGGGGTTAAATCAATAGACGAACTTCTCGCCCGCGCTGTGCCCGAAGAGTTAATGATAAAAGGTGAGCTAAACCTGCCTGAGGGAATGTCCGATGTAGAAGTAAGCCAGATACTCGAAAGACTCGCCGCCAAAAATACCGCCGCAACTATGAAAACTTTCGCTGGTGGTGGTGCCTACGATATGTATGTTCCCGCCGCCGTTGACGAGATATCCTCAAGACCAGAATTCTACACCGCATACACGCCCTACCAGCCCGAGGTAAGCCAAGGGACTTTGACCGCCATTTTCGAGTTCCAGACCATGATAACAGGGCTGACCGGCATGGACATAGCTAACGCTTCGATGTACGACGGCGCCTCCGCTGCCGCCGAGGCAGTAGTACTCGCAATACATCGCACGGGACGAAAAAGAATAGTCTATTCAAAAGGCTTAAATCCACTATACCTTGAGGTAATAAAAACATACACTCACGGATTCGGAGTACAACTTGTGGAGCTCCCACTCGATAATGGGAAAACCCGAAAGGAAGAACTCTCAAAAATAATAGACGATGAAACAGCATGCTTCATCATCCAAAATCCTAACTTTTTCGGCGTTGTGGAGGATTGTTCTGGTATAGCCGATATCGTTCACAGCAGAGGGGCATTGTTCATAGTCTGCATTGCGGACCCCATGAGCCTTGGGATGCTTAAGCCCCCGGGCGAATACGGTGCCGATGTGGTCGCCGGTGAGGGGCAGCAGTTCGGAAACTATCTTTATTATGGCGGACCGTATCTTGGCTTTTTCGCAGCCCGCCGCGATTTTTTGCGTCAGATGCCGGGAAGAATAATAGGCATGACCAAAGATGTCGAGGGCAGGCGCGGATTCGTTATGACATTCCAGACGCGGGAACAACACATAAGACGAGCAAGAGCAACATCAAATATATGCACTAACCAACAACTATGTGCCCTGAGAGCCACGATATATCTTGCATTATTAGGAGAGCACGGTTTCACATACCTTTCAAAGCTTCTTTTCGATAGAGCCCACTACCTCGCAGAAAAACTGTCGGAAATCGAAGGTGTATCGCTTCTTTACAATGCACCGTTTTACCGCGAATTCGCTGTTAAACTTCCCAAAAACGCCGAAGAAGTAGTGCACAAAGCCTGCGAAAAAGGCGTAATGCCCGGGATAGCGCTTGGAAAAATTATTGAGGGGATGGAAAATGTGCTTCTTGTTGCTTCAAGCGATAAATACGGTAAAAAAGACATGGATGAAATGGTGGAAGTGATGAATAGCGTGCTTGCTTAAAGAGCCGGTCGTGTAATGGGAAATTATCGGAAATGCGAACTTTTAAAAGGATGTAAATAAAAATTATCACAGCTAAAAAGAGGGGCTATTATGAATAGGAAAACCAAGGTTTTATTAGGTTCAGCTTTGCTATGTTTGTTTGCCCTTTTCGTGGCAGGTTGCGCAGGACCGTCAGCTGGACGGGGAAGACTTGGTTTCGCCAAACCGAAAGAACTCGTTGCACCACCAGAGGTTATGGAAAAAATAGTTAACGCAGGCGACGACTTCGATTATCCCAACGCTCACATAATAATAATCGATTCACAGGACAGCGTTATATTCGACGAAGATGGCAGGGAAACAATTCTTTCCTATGGGCTCTTAAAACCTATAACAATTCAGGGGCTGCGGAGCTACAATAGCTTCGATTTCGGCTACGATAGCCAGATGATGGATGTCGATATAATTTACGCCATGGTTATTCATCCGGATTCTACGATTGAACTTGTACCAGACAGCGCCATCCTTGATAGAACAGCCCTTGAGGGGGAGGCTGAAGCAGACATATACTGGTCGAATTTGCGTAAAAAAATTGTTAACATGCCAAAGCTTAACATGGGCGATGCCATCGCAATAGCATACAAATATTCGTTCAAAAAACCGTACTTTGAGGGCGTCATATCGGGTGCTTCTGGTTTCCAGGGAACCGAACAAATCCATCACACAGAAAACATCTATCTTATCCCCAAAAGCAAGTGGAGTGAGGTAAAGTACAAAATAATTAACGATAAAAACGGTATAATAAAGAAGGAAGAATACGACTGGAAGGGTTATCATGTCCTAAAATTCTGGGCGGATACTGTCGAACCCATCGTTCCAGAGGTTTCCATGGCACCGCCTATAAGGTTCATTCCGCTAATAATGTTTTCCAATGTTAGCTGGCAGGAGCTTTCAAAGAAGGCGTGGGAGATAACAGAGCCGCCGATGAAAATAACTGACCCTGAACTGAAGAAGCTGGTCAAATCGCTCGTCGAAACATGCAAAACTGAACTTGATTCGGTAAAAGCTATAGGATACTGGGTTTCTCAAAAGGTAAGGTATCTTGGAATCTCGCTTGGAGACAAAGAGGGAATAACGCCGCACGATGTTAACGAAACATTCAAAGCCCGCTCGGGGGTTTGCAAGGACAAATCGGCGCTGGCGGTGGCTATGCTTCGCGAAGCGG
>JAGGRZ010000068.1 GCA_021159335.1 bacterium | reverse complement strand
GGGACCGTTAGTTTAATTGTTGCTATTTCTCGCAATTATGTTTTATTTTCATTATATTTAGAGAAAAACATTGGTTTGTCAATTCAATAGAAAGGTATTCTGATGACAAAAACTCCGCTGTCCCCATTGTGGTTCGCTTCGTACCAAGAGAAATGGAACCACACCCAAGGAGCCTCTCGGTCCGCGAGGCAAAACTACTCAGAGAATTCAGAGGTTTTATTGTCATGACTGCCACAGAAGCTTCACTAAGAGGTTCTTCTCCAAACGAAGGCATTGTTCTTACTCGACCATTAGTGATGCGGTAAAAAGAGTCATCGAGGATAAGGGTTCCTACCGCTGTGTTGCAAACCGTGTTGGTGTTTCTCCTTTTGCTGTACTTGACTGGGTAAACCACTTTGGCCAAAACGGTAAGAGTCCCATTGAGATTGCGCAAGAGCTTCATCCTCAATGGAGTGGCATCTTGGGAGTCGATGGTAAAGCTGTGAAGATCTCAGGCTCTGAAGCCGTTGTTCTTGTAGCTGTAGACATAGGTACTAACGATCCGTTCTTCTTCCAGTTGGCAGAGGCTGAAAGCGAAGAAGAGGCAGAAAAGTTCTTCTTGATCATTAAAGAGATCTTCAACTACCCTGTTACCGCAGTGGTCAGTGACCTTGGGAAGGGTAGGGTTTTTGTAAACTTAGTGGATCAGATTTTCCCTGGTGTGCCTCACCAAGCATGCGTTACGCACTTTTCTCGCTATGTTGACATGAAACTCCCGAAGTCGAAGAAAAGCAAATACTACAAACAGAATGAGCTTCTTAGAAGCTATATTAAAAACATCCTCTTCGCCACTAATTTCAACGATGCCGACGAACTTTTGGTTCGTTTAAGACATATTGAGCACCTCTTTGAAGCCAAACATCATAAAGAGATTATCAAATCATTGAGGAGAAATTTCAACCTATTGACAGCCCATCTCTTTCACCCAGAGTTGCCGAGAGACACCAACGTAGTGGAAAACATCATCAAAGAATTGGACAAGAAACTCCTCCAAATGTGTGGATTCAAAAACCCCCAAAACGCTTACAACCTCCTGAAACTATGGTTCTGCGCTTATCGGTTTAGGCCCTTCACCAGTAGCAACTATTCGCACCGTAACGGTCATTCTCCACTCTCATTGGCAGGCATCAAAACGTCAAAGGTCGATTGGTTGAAGTTCTCGCAAAAAAA
>JAGGRZ010000067.1 GCA_021159335.1 bacterium | reverse complement strand
CTCTTTATGTACAAGGAACTTAAGAGGTCTTTTTAGTGCAATATCTTAAAATGAGCCTTTCATATTTTTTATTAAACCTAGGTTTCCCCAAACAAAGCAATGAAACTAATTCATTATTGTAAAATAATCCAATATTTAATTTGGCCTTAATATCAGATTGAAGATGATTTTCTCGCAAAAACTCTTTAACTTCATTATAATCCAAATTTTTTATAATGCAAGTTCTAGCATATATTTTATTTTCCAATAATCCAAGTTTAGCAAGTAAAATACTTTTCACAATATCTTTTTTAAATAACCATTCATCTTCAAAAATCTGAATTAAATGAATTCCCTTTTGTTCGCACAATATTGTCTTATTTAAATGATAATTTCTATCTTTATTTCCATTTAATTCTGAATGCCAAAACAAACCATTCAATTCAATAGCTAAATTCCTGTCTGGAATAAAAATATCTAACTCTTTTCCATCTAAAATGGAGCGATCATGAACAATTACTTTATTATTATTTTCTTCCAAAAAATCTATAAGTTCTTTTTCTTCATTAGAACCTGAACACTTTGGACATCTAACAATGCTTCTTAATGTAGATTCAAACTCATAACCGCATTTCTTACATTTAAATTTATACTTATTAGCTATGCACTGATTTTTATCTTTCCAAACACCGTTATAATTTTCAGATAGAAAAATCAAATCATTTTTATCACAATATTCCTTTAACTTAGGCAAAAACTTTTCCGTTTCTTTAAAATGTTTAATTTCACTAACAACTTTTAATTTTGATATATTATCAACGCCATATTTTTTTAATAAAGTTTTCTTAAACTTTTCTTTTATTTTTTCGTTTTGAAGAGCATATGGAACGCCATATCTTTTTAAATTGGTTTGTTTAACTTTTTCTTTAATCTGTTCATTTTGAAGTGGAACTTCAACTCCATATCTCAATAAACATGTATCTTTTGCTTTTTGTCTAAAAAAATCAGATTTTAAAGCATTATCGACGCCATACCTTTCCAATAAAGTCTGCCTAGCCTTTTGTCTTATAAAATCAAGTTGAAATGGATTTTCAACACCATATTTTTTTAAAAAAACTTGTTTCCTTTTTTCTTTTATAACTTCAGCTTGTGATGGATTTTCAACACCATACTTCTTCAAAAAATATCTTCTAAGGTATTCAGCTACACATTCCTTCTTTCCACAGGTTTTTGAACGCTTATTTTTCTTTTCAGCACCGCAAATAGGACATTTCATAAAAAAAATTATATAACAAAAAATTACATTTGTAAAGGCCCAATTAAGGGCCTTTACGTTATGTTATGATTTAGCGAAGCAAGCGCCCATTGTGTAACGCCAATCTTTCACATAACCACCAAATAGAACCATTACACTGGCCTTGATTTCCTTGTTTTCTTTGTCCTGCCATACATCTATTATCACTTCCTCTCCAGACAATGCCACTAATCCACGACCTCTCTGTAACAATGCCCATGGGAAATGATTGCCAACTTTTGGAATCCTATTCCAAGGAAGTACACCAAACATGTTATAGAATGGATTCTTCTTAGTAGCGCCTGAAGTTTTTTGTGGATAATATTCGCTGGAAATGTCAGCTTTAATATCATGTGCTATAGAAGGATGGCATAAAATTGTATCTGGCCTTATTGTGATAGGATTACCCCTATCATTATATGCATTATCAACTACCATCTTTGTATAAGCGCTATTTAAATTAGTTATAGTATAATCTTTATCAGCACCTAAATAATTCTGCCCACAACCAGAAACACTAGCAGATTTTAGTGGATGCTCATTACCTGCATCTGCCATAAAAGGTTTACCATCATATATGAATTTACCACTAGGATCTACAATATCGCCTACGCTATTATCAAATATATCATGACCAGATGTCAAAGCGCCATACACAAAGAATTTAGAATAGAAAGATTCTTTTGTTCTAGCAGCGGCCCTAGACCACTCCTTAATAGTAGAGCTGAACAATTTTGCAATTGCTTCCATGCTTCTATGTGTTTCATAATTCCAGCGCATCCCACGTGCAAATGTTCTAATTTTACCTATTAGCAACCAACCTTCTTCTGGAGTATCATATTCAATAGGCTCGCCTGGTTTCTTTTCTTTTAATTCATCTAATCCTACCATTGTATGGGACATCACATATGCATCAGGGCAATCTTCTTCTTCAAATAAAAGTGGCCAAACAGGAGCTTCTTCTTCATATTCCCTAAAAAAGATTTCATAACCTTTAGATTTTAAGACTTGGGTGAATTCAGTCTGTTCTGCCATGATAATTAAACCTCCAAATATATATTATTTTCTAATTTTTATGAAACAACTATTTGCTTATGTGTATTAATTTTAACACGCATATAACCTGCTTCTGCTTCTTCATCGGAAGCGCCTACAAAAATCACGAAACCTTCATTAAATGGACTATTATCCAAATCCACAACCTGCTCATTGTTGTTTATAATAACTTTAAGTGCATCGCCATAACGTAATGCTTTAATAGCAGTTTCTGCATTTGGAGAACCGCCAATACCTTTGATTAGGAAAATAGCTTCTTCATCAGTAATAACAAATCTTTCTTTATCTTTGCTAAATGTATATGTTCCATCACCATTATCAGTTACGCCATAAACATTGTAAGCAGTATAATCGCCTAAAATAGCCCAGCCAACTATATTGTCAGTAGCATTGCTTCCCTGATCTATTAATTTATAATCTGCGCCTTTCTGACCTACAAAAGTAGCCGTCCCAGCTTTCACTGTTACACCATTTAATTTAATTTTTAAATTAAGACCATCTGCATGATAAGCATCATAAATACCTGCTTTGATAGACTTCATAATATTTAACCCCCTATTTAAATAATAAAATTATTTTTGAAATTTCTTCTGGCAATTTAGTAATCATTTGATTAGTCAATTCAGCTGAAAATCTTAACCAACAAGCCAAAATTGTTCCCTTTTCGCACTCAGTCAAATCCTTATAATCTTTATCTTTCATTATTTCTTCTATCTTGTTTAAACATTGAATGGAACTATATGAAAATTTATTTATATCTTCACCCAAAGCATTTTTCCAAAAACAAATGGAAAAGGCTGAATATTTTGCTAAAATTTTAGCTAAATCATCGGCCTGTTTCATTACCTTTGCATAACTCTTATCAATCTTTGGAACTTTAATTGTTTTGGAAGTAGTTCCACATGCAATAGTAAATAAAAACATAAAAATCAAAAATAATGAAATCAATTTCTTCATATTTTAAACCTCTAAAAATTTTTCTAAACTTTTTAAAATTTCTTCTACATTTGTATTTTTTAAATTCACAAAATAACCTTTCTTATGTGTAAAACATTCAGTATCTATATATTTGTGAAAGTCAACAAGTGATGGGCCGTTGGATTGAAATCCCTTTCTTATTCCAAAATCATCACCCATTCGATAAACCATATAATCAACTTTCCTAAGTTCCGATTTCAGATATTTAGA
>JAGGRZ010000066.1 GCA_021159335.1 bacterium | reverse complement strand
TATTTATATCTTTCCGCGATATACAGAAAAGATGGTGATACCAAAACTGCAATAAAGATTTTAAACGATGCGATATCAAATGCTGAAAGCGGTTACAGAGCTATGGAGAAACTATCGGATATTTATCAAAAACTTGGCAAAAAGAAAAAAGCTATCGAACTTTTGATGAACGCTCCTGAAGTGCCAGAATCAACTGCTTTAAGCATAGAGCGACCAGACGAAAGAACATTGGGCGAAATGATTCTGCTAATAAAACAAGCGCTAAACGAAATGACTTCAGGTGGGAAAGCAGCAGTTTTCAAGAGCAAATCGGGATACTATTTTTCAGTAAGGCGAGGTAATGCTAAAGTATACATAGAAATAGTTCCCGTCAAGAAAACCATTATGCTTTATATTCACTCTGCGTTGGTTCAAATACCTAAATCGAGTAAAAAACTATTTCTCATAGAAAACTTTCTGATGGACAAAAACAACATTCTAAAAACAGGACCAGCAAAATTCTACATCTGGGGCGACAAACTATGCGTTGGGGTAGCAAGACCTCTTAAGAACCTCGATAAGTATGAGATAAAGTATTTCATAAACGAGGTAAGTAAATTAGCAGATGCATACAATGACCTATTGGCTAAAAAATTCGGCTGTAAATTAATCCTGCATAAGTAGCTAAACCTTGCCACTTGACTTTGTGAGCCTTATTGCTTTTATTTCTTATGAAAACCAAAAATGGAGGGACCATGACCGAGAAACAACGGGAAAAGCTTTTGTCGATGCGACCAGAAAATATCCTCAAGGTTATAGGCGAGGATTCACCGCTTCTTATAATGAACTCAAAGGACATTTTCAACGCATTCCTCGACGAGAAAATAATAATAATGGCTTGCAACGCCAGAATTCCATTCGTCATACCGGGCATAATGCGTGCTGCGCAGGAACTCGATGCAATCGTAGCGTTCGAACTCGCAAAGTCTGAGGGCAACATCGACGGCGGATACACGGGACAAACCCCAAAACAATATGTTCAGGCTATAGTCAACTACGCATATGAGGTTGATTACAAGATGCCGTTTTTCATTCACGGTGACCACATAACGGTAAAAAAGAAGACCGAGGACGAGGTGCGCTCATCAGAGATTCTTATCGCCGAGCAATACAGGGCAGGATACACAAGCTTTGCTATTGACGCCTCGCATGTTGAGATGGAATACAATATAGCCGCCACTATAAGGCTCGCGGTGCCCATAATGGAATGGGGACTTGGTCTTGAAGTTGAGGTGGGTGAGATAGCGGGTGCTGCTGGAAAGCTTACAACTGTTGATGAGGCTACTACATTCCTTGAGGCGCTGAGGCTTGCCAAAATATACCCCAATCTTCTCGCTATAGCCAACGGTGCAAAACACGGGAATTACAAACCCGGCGAGGAAGTGCACATAGACCTCAAGCGGACAGGAGAGATATTTGATGCGATAAAGGGATGGGGTGTCGCGATAGCACAGCACGGTATAACGGGGACTCCGCTTCATCTTGTTGGTCAGTTCGCTGACTACGGCATAAGGAAGGGCAATGTGGGGACGACATGGCAGAACATAGCGCACAAGCACCTACCAGCTGACCTTTTCGAGGCTATGAAGAAATGGGCTGAGGAAAACGGCAAGGACATAAAACACGCAACCCGCCAGTTCAAAAAGGAGATAGACTCAATCCCTGAGGAGAACAAGAAAGCTATTGCGGACGAGGCGTATGTTGTGGCAAA